>JAACEJ010000179.1 GCA_011682565.1 Actinomycetota bacterium
CCTTTCTCATAACGCTTAATAAAATCGTGGCTATTTATATGATATTTACGTTCATAATCGGCTAAATTATTTTTCAAAATTTCGATCAATTCATTTTTCGACTTTTGGGAATATTTATTTTCAGAAAGAGCAATAAATTCCTCATAAGTTGGGGTGTCGATTTTTTCAACGAGTTTGACAGGCATAATATATAGTCTCCATGAGAAGATATTTTGGGGATAAATTTATTATTTAAAAGTAACCAGAATCAATATAAAACACAAGCAATTTTCACGTAACTGCTCTTGTCCATAACGGTGAAATATTTTAATGGAATAACAAAATATGCCTATCAATCTTCTATACAAATCAACTTCCTCTGCGATTCCGACAAAAACTCGCAGCCGTTTTCCCTGACGACGACGATTTCCTCCATGGTGGCGACGCCGTACCCTTCAACGGTCAGGCGCGGCTCGAGGGTATAGACTTGTTCTGCTTCGACTTGCAGGTAGGGCAGGTTTTTGTAGCGATCCCAGATGGGACAGAGAATTCCCGCGCCGTCGTGGGCTTTTCGTCCGACCTGGTGGCCAAGGGCGTGGGGGTATTCTTCGTATCCTGCGTCGATAATATAATCTCTCGCGACTTTATCTATTTTCCAGCCTTCTATTCCGGGCTTTAAAGCTTTGGCGGCAAGTTGAATCGAATCGCGAATGGTTTCAAATCCACGCTGCACCTCAGCGGGGGCTTCTTTTTCTCCGGGGCGCATAAAGTACCACGTTCGCTGCAAATCCGAAACATATTCATTCTTGCGAACTCCAAAGTCGATGTTCATGATATGGCCGGGCTGAATCGTTCTCCCTGTTGGACCTGCGTGCGCGCCGGCAGTATCCGGGCCGGTAAAAACGGCGGGGCAGTGCGTGGGGTCCCAGGCCAGCCCGAGACCTTGTTTTTCAACTTCTTTCAGAATAAAATCGGCAACCTGTTTTTCACTCAAACCAACATGCACATATTCCGTTACTTTGTCGAAAATCTTTAATGTTTCGTCAATGGCTTCTTTGATAAGATGGATTTCCGTTTCCGATTTTCGTCCGCGCAAAGCGGCAACAATAGCTTCACTGGATTCAAGTCGATTGCGGAAAGGGGTTTCTTTGAGATAATCCACAAGCGTCAGGTACATGCCGTGCGTCAGTCCGTCGGCCATAACGTCGCTCTCGGAAAAATTGACAGCGATTCGCTGCGGATTAATTGTTGAAAGGACTTGCAACAAGTCATCCTTCATAGAGTCCACATAGCCGATGACTTTATATTTTGCATGGTCTTTAATGTTCTGTGCATCCAGGCTACCGACAATGGCAATGGCCTGACCCGATGAAGTAATGATAAAAGCAGACTGCCAGGTACACGTTGTACCGAGAATAAGGTCCAGCATGGGGTCCGGCGTGGAAGAAGTTTCGCGCGCGAACGTCAGCCAAAGGTCGATATTTTTTTCTTTTAAAATGCTGATTGCCTGGTCAATTTTTTCATTTATCATGGTTGGCCTCTTTTAGAATTGAAACTGTTCTTTCCCCAATAGCCAGAGTCCTTGGTAAAGTATCTGAATTTTATTCCAGACACACGGAGCCCCTGTCAAGGCATCCTTGGTCTTGGTTCCGGTTGAATATTTTGGGCTATATTTGGGCTATAAAAAAGGAATGGCGAGTCAAAAAGTCATTTTTGAACTCGCCATTTCCTGAAAGTCGTGCAGGAGGGAGGCTACATGCACGACCCAAAAATCATCAATAAATAATAAACGTTTACTTTCTCTTATTGTTCCGATTAACATTTAATGAGCTGGTTTTATTCCAATCAATATTAAAATTAAAACATCATTTTTTCGGCAAAAATATCCTGAAAGTCCGGATCAGTAGAAATTTCAATGTACTCGGTACTCTCGGCCATTTTTTCTGCTTTCATTCTCTCCTCTTTTGAGACAAGGGCTAATTCGGCGCCGGCACATGCTGCATTGCCGATAAAATGGATTTTTTCCAGCGGTACATTCGGAACCAAACCAATGGCAACAGCCATGTCACGACGAATAAATTGTCCGAATGCCCCGGCTAAATAAACAGCATCCAAATCAACGGCGGTTAATCCTGCATTTTTCAGCAAAATTTCTATCCCGGCTGCAATGGCCCCTTTTGCTAACTGAATTTCCCGCACATCCCTTTGAGTTAAAGTAATTTTTTTATCCTCATTTTCAACAAGGATGAGATATCGTTCATTATCTTGAGCTTTTGCCAAGTCCCTCGCAAATTCTTCCGTCTCCTCACCTATTTCATCACCAACCACAATCCGTCCTGTCTCGCTTATCAATCCCAGTTGACGGAAAGAACCGATCGCATCGATCAAGCCGGAGCCGCAAACACCAGTCGGCTTGCTCTCTCCGATAACCTGAATATGTAATCCCGTCTGATCGACGTTCACACGGGAAACGGCACCACTCGTCGCCCGCATACCGCAACTGATATGGGCGCCTTCAAAAGCAGGGCCTGCTGCAGTAGAACAACTCGTCAATTTACCATTATGGGCCAAAACCATTTCACCGTTTGTGCCGATATCCACAGCCAGCCATGATCCTTTCAGATTATCTGAAAAAGTGAGAAGCAAAGAGCAAGTGTCTCCGCCTACATAGCGACCGATAATTGGAAAAGTGCAAATATTCCCCTGCGCGTTAATATTTATGCCCATTTCCGAAGCGCGGACAGAGAAAGATTTTTTAAAAGCCGGGACATAAGGCAGTTCAGCAAGATAATGCGGTGATACGCCGAGCAGCAAATGCTCCATAACAGTATTTCCGGCAACGACCATTTCGTAAACAGAGTTTGCATCTATGGCAGCTTCCTGCACCATTTCCGAAAGCATCTCGTTCAACTGGTCGACAATTGCTTTTTGCAATACAAGCAAGCCGCCTTCATGATCAATTGAATAGGATATCCGGGAAATGACATCCTCGCCATAAAATCGTTGCGCATTCATCCTGGAGTTTGTAGCCAGCACTTTTCCCGAAATTAAATCTACAAGCTTGCAGACAACGGTGGTTGTGCCAAGATCAACAGCAACGCCAAAAAGAGACTTGCTCGTGTCCCCCGCTTCAAAATCGATAATATGATTTTCATCAAAAGTGATTGTGCCGCAGAAATCAGCCTCGCGTAATTTTTGCGGTAAATTTGAAAGAAAATTCCCGGGCACTATGATTTGGTTTGCATTCAATCCGGCGGCATCAAGCAATAATTCCAAATCCGAAGGATTCTCTGCCATAGATGGTTTTGGTATTTTTATAAATTTTTTATAAACAAATGGATCCAACTCAACAGCATGGCTTTTGCCTGCCGTCAGGATTTCAGTCGCTGCTTCCACTTCTTCTTCAAGTGCCCGGACCGTGCAACTCTCAGTTATGAAATGTGTACACGCAAGGCGCATGCCTCGCTCAATATCTTCCGGATGCAGCCATTCACGATCACTCTCATTGGGAAGAATGTTACCTTTTATAATCTCAATTTTGCACTTGCCACATAGCTCGCTGCCGCCGCATAGTGCGGGTAGCGGAATACCCAAATGTTGCGCTGCATCGAGGAAAGTTTGTCCGCTGCTAAAAAAGCCGGACTTGTTTTGCGGGGAAAATTGCACCTTGTATTTTTCAGTCAATTTTTTTCTTTTTTCCTTTCAAATGCAAATATATCGTTTTTCGCTCTATCTTTCATTTTCTCTAAAAAATCCGCAGGTACAGGAAATCTGCCGATCATCCCCCCATCGTCATGAATACCATGACAGTCCGACCCGCCGGATTTCAGCAAACCAAAATGCTGTGCCAGATCACTGAAATGTTCAACCTGAGAGGAAGTGTGTCTGGGATGGTAAACTTCAATACCATCCAAACCCAAATCAACGAGGCGGGCAATCAAATCATCATCGATATTGAGGGCGGGATGAGCAACGCATGTCACGCCACCGGCATCTTTTATGATTTTTATCGCACGTTGCGGATGGATATTCAACTTGGGGACAAACGCAGGTTTCTCATCGCCAAGATATTTTTGAAATGCTTCGGCAAAAGAAAAGACATGCCCTTCTTCAACAAGAACATCGGCTATGTGGGGACGTCCATAATTCCCATTCCGGGATTTAGCTTTGACCAGAGCAAAGGGCACACGAATTCCGAGTTTTTCAAGACGCTTCACAATTGATTTCGCCCTTTTTTCCCGGTAGTGTTTTTGAATCTTGACAAACTTCTGAATGGCAGGATTCCGTGGGTCGAACAAATACCCCAAAAGATGAATTTCATATCCATCTAAAAGGGTACTTAATTCAATGCCGGGAACAACTTCAACACCGTACTGATCCTGAACAGATTGTGCCTCAAAAGTGGCTGAAACCTGATCGTGATCGGTAATGGCAATTGCGGCCAGCTTGCGTTCCGCGGCAATTTTCACAATTTTAATCGGATCGAACGAGCCATCCGAATGATTCGAATGAATATGCAGATCGATGTATTTTAAAGAACTAGTAATCAATTATCACTTTCAGCTTCCGTTTTTGCTTCTTTCCGCTTAACCAGTTTGGAAACCCAAATACTGATTTCATACAAAATAATGAGCGGTATGGCAAGCATAAGCTGGGTAAAAATATCCGGCGGCGTTAAAACCGCAGCCATAATAAATATAATCACCACTCCATAGCGCCGTTTGCTCTTTAAAAATTCAGGTGTTAGTATTCCAATTTTGGTCAGGAAAAAAGCAAGTACAGGTAATTCAAAAACTACACCGAAAATGAGAATGAGAGTCACCACAAAACCCAGGTACTTGCCAATAGTGATGGTTGCTTCAAGAAAGTCTGTTTGAAAACTGAGCAAAAATTTCAAGCCGAACGGAATAATCACAAAATAGGCAAAAGCAGCGCCCGTTAGAAAACAGACTGTTGTAAACAAGGCAATCGGCGGAACGATCTTTTTTTCCTTTTCCAACAGTCCCGGAACAATAAATTTCCAAAACTGGTAGAAAACATAAGGGAGAGCGAGAATCAGCCCGGCAAATATGGAAACCTTGATGTAAATCATAAAACCTTCAGTAGGTCCCAGGAAAATCAGCCTCAAATCATCAGGACCTGGCCTGCGCAGAAATTCCACAATTTGCTTGGAAAAGACATAGCTGCCAATGGCTCCAATGACAACGGCGATCAAACTCTTTAAAATTGTCCAGCGCAGTTCTTCAAGATGATCAAGAAAAGGCATTTTTTTCTCAGAGCTTTTGTCTTTTTCCTCATCTTCATAAGACTCGTCCTCATCTGAATCACTCTTTTTTTCTTTTTGCCCGGTTTGCTTTTTAGCTTTCCTTTTCTTCGCCTTGGCTTCCTTTTTTAAAGACTCGTCGCCAGCATCATAATCTCTTGAAGGAGTCACCTCACCGGCTTCGGATTTAGCCTGATCCTCTCCCGGTTCGCTTTCCTCTCCATCATCCAGATGTGGATGGGACTCATAATCGACATTATCACTCATATCATCATTTTCATAATAATAATCTTCGGGCTCGTTGCTGTCGGATTGCTTTTTTTCAGAATCCGGCTTTTCCCCGGCGTCGTCATCATCCGGCCTGACATTTTTGTTCTGCTCTTCGGCAGATTGTTCATCGTCTTTTTCTTTTTTGGGTTTTTTATTCTTTTCGTCCATGAAACTCATTTCTCATTTTAAATTATTGATCATCTATTAAAAAAAAGCCTCTCGAATACACAAGAGGCAAAAGTATCAAAACTGACATTAAAAAACAAGTAAAAGTCTCAACCGGTCATTTTCCTGAAAAATTATTTCCAGATCACATTCCTAATTTGAGGCCGGAAAAGCCCAGAAAAGCGATGGCCATAAGACCGGCAGTTATAAATGCAATTGGAATTCCCTGCATTGCTTTCGGTACATCCGCCAAATCCATTTTTTCCCTGATGCCTGCCATCAGAAAAAGTGCCAATGTAAAACCCACGCCCGCGGCAAAACCGTTGACAATCGCTTCGATAAAACGATAATTCTCATCGATATTTAATAGTGTAACACCGAGGATGGCACAATTTGTAGTGATAAGCGGCAGGTAAATGCCGAGTGATTTGTACAATGCCGGGCTGACTTTTTGTATTACCATTTCCACAAATTGAACCAACGATGCGATTATGAGAATAAATGCGATTGTTTTCAGAAACGTTAAATCCGGCGGTTCCTTCAAAGCAAACAAATGATAAAACAGATTGGTTTGAGCCGGCAGGAGCAAATACGTATAAACAAGCCACGTAACCGTCGAAGCGAGCGTCATAACAAAAATAACCGCAGCGCCCATACCCACGGCAGAATCCAGTTGTTTGGAAACGCCGATGTAAGGGCAAAGTCCCAAAAATCGGGAAAAGATAAAGTTATTGATAAAAATGGCACTGATCGAAATGATGAAAAGCATTCTTATTTCCATACCAACCTCATATAAATTCACTTTTTCAGGTTTAACAAAAATCACACATGAGCGGCCTTGCGGTTCTCAAGCCATTTAAAAAAAGCCATCACAAAACCAATGGTCAGGAAAGCTCCGGGCGGAAGAATCATAATGAGCATCGGCTCAAAAGATGCACCGGTCACAGGAACACCAAAAAAACTGCCGTTGCCCAGCAACTCGCGAATTGTTCCGAGAATGAGCAAAGCCATGGTGAAACCGAGTCCCATTCCAAGACCATCAAGAAAGGACAGGCCGACGCTGTTCTTTCCGGCAAATGCTTCGGCACGCCCCAGGATGATGCAGTTTACGACAATGAGGGGAACAAAAATACCAAGCGCCTTGTGCAGTACGGGAAAATATCCCGCCATTGATAAATCTACAACTGTTACAAAAGATGCAATAATAACAATGTAAATTGGAATTCGTATTTTTGCCGGAACTGCTTTTCTGATGAGCGAGACGAGTACATTCGAGCCTACCAGTACAAAAGTCGCGGCCAATCCCATTCCAATGCCGTTCTGAACCGAGTTGGACACGGCAAGCGTAGGACATAATCCAAGCGCTTGCTTAAAAACCGGATTTTGTACGTATAAACCTTTTGTAAATACT
>JAACEJ010000180.1 GCA_011682565.1 Actinomycetota bacterium
ATTCTGTTTTAAGCAAAGCGTCAATCAGACGTTTTGCCGTGGAAAAGTCCGCCTGCAGCAGTTCGGCGGTTTGCTTTACATCTACGATCGGTTTAGTGTAGAGATACTGTACTAATTTTCTGGCGTTTGCCTGCCGTTTACCGAGCGCGGCGATAATGTTATCCACTTTTTCTTTCAAGGTAAGAATATTGTGAAAAGTTTGCACGGAATTTTCAGAAGTGGTAATCACGCCCTGCAAAAAGAATTTAAGCCATTGCACTAAATTGTTATGCGTCCGGGTGCGCTGCAGATTATCGTAATAATACGAACGATTTTTCTCGAAAAAATCGGAAAGATAAAGCGTCGGTTTACCAAGCAGTTTGTTTTCTATCAAATAAAGGGTGATGAGCAATCTTCCGATTCTTCCGTTTCCGTCCAGAAAGGGGTGAATGGTTTCAAACTGATAATGAGCAATCCCAATTTTTATCAAATGGGGCAAGGCAATTTGCTCGTTATGTAAAAAGTTTTCAAAATTACTCATAATATCCGGCAACGATTCGTGGTGGGGTGGAATAAAGACAGCATCGGAAATCGAACTGCCGCCAATCCAGTTTTGGCTTCTCCTGAATTCTCCCGGTAGTTTATGTTCTCCGCGCACACCTTGCAGCAACGTTGCATGGGCATTGCGTATTAATCTGTTGGATAAAGGCAATTTCTCTAATTGTACAATGCGGTTGGATATTTTCTTTTACCTGAATAGCCTCCTCGATGTTGGTACGCCATACTTGCATTAATTCCATCAAGTGCAAATATAATAAATTATACTTGCAGAAGCAGCCGCTCAATCTCTGCTGCCAGTCTGTTTCTTTCGGTATCGAGTAAGTGCTTCATCCAAAACACTCTTGAACGCTTCAGGGTCATCCGGCGTGAAGAGCACCCGTCGGATATGCCCCTCGCTCTTATCCAGCACGACGTGTTCCAAGAAGTTGGCCCAATCCAGCTTCAAGGCAGACCGGAAGTTCTTCAGGTGCAGGTCTCCTTTGAGGAGTCCCTTGACCTCGGACTCGGAAACATTAACCCGCTCGATGTGGTCGAAAGGAACTGTCATCTGCCCGAACAGCGTGTCAAACTCCATGCGATTGTCGAAGATGCGGTACTCTTGCCAGAGGCTCTTGACAGTGCTCTTGGACGTGTAGATTGGTGTATCACTCATTTGGTTTACTCCTTTCCCAACACTCCGTTCCACTCACTGAACGTCTAACATTAGTTTACCGGTTTTCCCTATCGTTTCGTACCCAAATGCTTTCATCCGGAATTCATTGAATTCTTGATTGAATGGATTCCCGCTAAAAACATGCGGGAATGACAGCCGTGCTATACTTTATTACACGGCCAATTATGTTAAAAAATCCCACCCTATTTATGGGCGCTGCCTAGGACAAATGAAAGCCGAGGCTGATAATATCAGCAAAGACGCCACCGGCGGTTACTTCCAGTCCCGCACCTGGGCCCTGAATGGTGAGCGGTGAATCATAATAGCGCTTTGTAGTGATTTGAATAATATTGTCCGTGGCGCCGGACTGGGCGATGGCATGAGTGGCCGGAATTTCTTTAATGGATACCTTGCATTTGTTGTTTTCCAGGGAACCCAGGTAGCGCAGCGCCATCCCGGCGGCTTCGGCCTTGGCGCGTCGTTTCTCGATGGTGTCATCAAACTCGGGCAGTCTTTGCCAAAAGACATCCAAATCCTCGTCTTCCAATCCGGGAGGAAGCAAAGATTCCACTTGAACTTCGGGAAGCTCCATGTTCAGACCGATTTCGCGCGAAAGAATGAGCAGCTTTCGCGCCACATCCATTCCCGAAAGATCGTCGCGCGGGTCAGGCTCTGTGTACCCCTTGTCATACGCCTCTTTTACAACCTGGCTGAATTTTCTTTCCGCAGTGAGATTATTGAACAAATAGCTGATTGTTCCCGAAAGAATCCCCTGAATTTTTATCACTTCATCGCCGCTGTTTTTCAAATTTTGAATTGTGTTGATAATCGGCAAACCGGCGCCCACGGTCGCTTCATAATAATAATGCAGGCGGTGACCGGCGGAAAGCTGCTTCAATTTATTATAGTAACTCTGCGACATGGTGTTGGCTTTTTTGTTCGGCGTCACGATATGTATTCCGGCAGAAAGAAAATCGTTGTAACGCGCGGCAACATGCTCGCTGGCCGTCACATCGACAAGAACACTGTTAATCAGCCGCAGCTTGAGAATTGTGTTCAAGAGTTTGTCAAGAGTGAGCGGTGTTTTGGAAGAAGAAAGACGCTTTCGCCATGAATTGAGATCAATGCCGTTTTCGTCGATGACCATGGTTTTGCTGTTTGCCAGTCCGCAAATATTGATGACCAACCCCGATCTTTCAGCCAGTTCCTTTTGTCTGTCGCGAATTTGTTCCAGGAGTTGTGAACCCACAGACCCGGTGCCGACAACAAATAAATTTGAAACCCGGTGAGAAAGATAAAAAGCCGAGTGAATTACATTGACCGCTTTTATTGTGTCCTCTTTTTCAACAACGAGCGAAACATTTCGTTCCGAGGATCCCTGGGCAATGGCAATGACGTTAATGGAATTTCGTCCCAGCGCACCAAAAAGCTTTCCGGAAATACCCGGTGTTCCGGCCATGTTGTCGCCCACAGCAGCAATAATGGACAAATTATCGGACGATTCTATTTTATCAATCTTGCCAGCAGCAATTTCATTTTCAAACTCGATCTCCAGCACATTCTTCGCCGCCGGAGCTTCGCGCGATTGAACCACAAAACTGATGCTGTGTTCAGAAGAAGCCTGGGTAATCATGACAATATTAATATTCTTCCTCGCCAGAGCACCAAACAACCTTCCGGCAATACCCGGCACACCTACCATGCCTGTGCCTTGTACGTTGATGAGAGAAATGCCCTCGAATGAGGCGATACCTTTTACCGGATGCTTAAAATCACCTTTTTCTGGAGAAATGAGCGTTCCCGGCATTTTTGCCGAAAAGCTGTTTTTGATATAAACCGGGATATTCTTTGCAATGGCCGGTACCAACGTTTGCGGATGGATGACCTTTGCGCCAAAGAACGACATTTCCATAGCTTCTTCGTAACTTACCTGGGGCAGTACAAAGGCTTCTTTGACCATGCGTGGATCGGCGCTCATGAACCCATCCACATCCGTCCAGATTTCAATGGATTCGGAGTCCAGTGCTGCGGCAAACAGCGCAGCCGTATAATCGGAACCTCCCCTGCCTATCGTTGTCGTAATGCCATCTTTGTTTGAACCAATAAATCCGGTGATAACATAAATTTTCGGTTTGTTTATTTTGTACTGAATCCAGTTATACGTTTCATCTTTCAGAACGCGTGCATTCCCGTGGTTACTATTAGTGATAACAAGATCACGCGCATCGACATATTCAGCATTCAAACCTTTGTGACGCAGTAGAGCAGTCATTAAAAAAGCAGAAAGGCGTTCCCCGAAACTGAGTACCAGGTCCAAAGTTCGTGGGGAACATTCCCGAACAAGACTCACGCCTTTGAGCAAGTCTTTCAATTCGTCGAGGAGACGGTTGACTTGGTCGAGCGTCGTTTCTTCCTTCAGTTCTTCCGCAAAGACATCAAAATGTTTACGACGAATTTTGTTAATTTTTTCCTTTGCCAGTTCGCCGTTATTTTCTGCCGTGTGAGCGCAATTCAACAGTTGATCGGTGATACCGCCAACAGCAGAAACAATGACCGCCAAAATAACCCCTTCGCTCCATGAGTTAGCGATAATATCAGCAACGTTGCGAACCCTGCGCTTGTTTCCCAGGGAACTCCCGCCAATTTTTAATACCTTAACCATTTTTCTCCTATGATCTTATTTCTCTATTTTTCATATAATCCAGAATATATTTTTCATCGCGCATGGCGCCCGTGCAGGCCGTATCTCCCAGGCTAATTGCTGCAGCGGCGGCTGCGAACCGGGTTGCTTTTTTAATCGGCCACTGCTGATGTATGCCGTGAAAAAATCCGGCAGAAAACGCATCTCCGGCGCCGGCATTTCCTTTGTATTCATTCTCAGGGACGATAAAATTTTGCTGCACAACCAATCCATTTTTTTTTGTGTAAGCATAATTCGGACCTTGTGCGCCGCAATGCACAGCCGAAATTTTGACACCAAAATCATCGACCAAAGACATACATGCCCGGCCGGGATCATTCTTCCCCGTCAATGCGCACGCCTGATCTTCATTAATACAGCATATATCCACAAATGCCAAAGTTTTTTTATAACGCATAAATTTAAACATGTTTTCATGGCTGGGAGATATAAAATCCAGGGCCGTCATTACCCCCATATTTTGAACGTCGGCCAGTATTTTACCGAGGATTGTGCCGTATTCTTTATCAATTAAATCGAGCTGAGGCAGTAAGAGACCATAACCAAACATAGCGATTTTGTAACCGGATAAATCTGCAAGCTTTATGTCATTTTCATTAAATGAACCCATCGCGCCGAGGACGTGCCTGAAAATGCGATCAATTGAGCCATCGGCAGCGCGAATATGCAACACTTCAGTCCGCGACGTCCCGTGCTTTGGATCAACAACAAGTCCATGGTAATCGATATGATGAGAACGCAGTACCGTGCGGATCAAGTCGGCACGATGATCCTCGCCCACTTTGCCGCAGACAGAAATGGGGTAACTGTTGCCAATTTTAGCCAAATCCACAGCAACATTGAGTGCCATCCCCCCCACACTGAAAGTGAGATGCTCTCCTTTCAATTCATCTTGGCTTACAAACTCGGCAGCATCTACAAAAGTTAACTGTCCCAGTTCCAAAAGCGGTACCAACTCGTCCACAATAACACTGCCGATAAGCGCGATTCCGGTTTTAGAATATTCTTTTTTAATCGTCTTGCCTCGCAATGAATTATTATGAAAAAGGCACAATCACTATGGTTGTGCCGGAAATGTTTATTCGGGTATTTTATACTGACTTTTGAAGAAATAAAAATAGATGAATTCAGATAGAATGTCAAGTAAAACTTTTTCATTTAAACCACAGAAACGCTTTATTCCTTTTCAAAGAATTTATTGTTTAATCGACTTTTCAAAATCACGCGGCCGGTCATCGCTAAGATCGACGATAGTATATGCCAGTTTATCAATTCCTTCATCTTTTAATAGTTTAAGAATTTTTAAATTGACATTTTCCCGCACTTGTTCATGTGCTTTCCATGCTGTAGTTTTCGTAAAATAATAGAGCCGAATAATGCGCGAATTACCGCTTATTTCCCGAAAATTGACCATGTGAAATTCCTGATGAACAGCCTCATCATTTGACAAGATGTTGCGAAGACCTTGCAAAATATTCTCCAATTTTTCAGCAGAGATACCGTCAATAGTAAAATTATATTTCACCCTGCGCTTAAACATTCTGGACCAGTTTTTTACCACAGAACTTGCTATAAGAGCATTGGGGACAATGGAAATCGTTTTATCGAAATTACGAAATTTGGTACTCCGTATTCCGATTTCTTCCACATCCGCGTCCACAACTTTACCATCATCCAATTGCACCCAGTCGCCTTTACGGAAGAGATTATCAATATAAATAATGGCGCAACCAAACCAGTTGGCGATAATATCTTTAAAAACCAGACCGAGGGTAAGTCCCATGCCTCCAAGCAGGCCAAAAAGTGCCGCAGCAGACAATCCAAGGAATATTTCAGCCGCTTTTAAAATAACCATGATAACAGCAATTATTTTGATCACTTTTTTAAAATAGGGAACGAGCAAATCATCGAGCTCGGTTTTCGTCCGCCGCGCCATTTTATCGAGATAAATTGTAAAAACATCCGCACTACGATAAATGATCCAGCAAATGACAAGAACATAGCCGAACTGCAAAGTTGTTCGAAATGTCTTTTCAACACCGGGATTGAGATGACCGGACAGAATTACCAGGGAAAGACTCAAGCCGAAAAGAAGAATGAGAAAGCTGAGAGGTGGATTTAAAATATCCAAAAGCGCATCATCAATTTTCGTTTTCGTTCTGGATGTTAGTTTACTTAAATACCTGAGCGCCCAGAAAGAAAAGGCCTTGCGGAAGAGGAGAGAAATAACCAGGATGAAAATGGCAATGACTAATTTTGTACCGGGGATACCGAAAACCGACAAATTTGAGTTCAAAAAGTTTAGCACACTGTCCATAAAACCTTCCGTTTTTATTTTAAAGATAACAAAAAAAAGCGACGAAGCAAAATAAAATCAGTCTTTCAACGGAAAACCTCTGAGGTTTAGAGTACTAATATCATTCTGCAACGCCGCTCCCAGTTCGCAAGACAAGCAAAACTTTTACATTGTCAAACTACAAGGGAACAAATATCCCTTTTATTCCAAAGGTTCTTCCTTTGTTTTATGTTTCAACGAACTTATAATCAGGCCGCTTCCTACAAGTACCAGAATGAGCGGCCAAAAGTCTTTAATTGTTTCGATAGTATAGATCGGCACATCAAATGTATCCAGCACCATGATAATGCCCAGGAATGTCAGAATACCGCCGGGAATGAGTACGCCCCAATCATAGGATTGGAAAAAGTAAAGTACAATAAAGCCGAGGCCGAAGGAGAGAACAATAACAGGCCAGATTTCTCCGTACCAGAAATAATCGACAATGTCGTAATTTCGCAGAAATACGAAAATGCCGGAAACCCCAAAGACTGTTCCCCAAAACGATGAATGTTTATTGCCCCGGGCAACGCTTGCAAAAGAGAACCCACTCAGAACAAGCAGAATAACCGGATAAACTTTTGTCCACGAAAACTCAAAAATACCATACCGGTCCAGCAGCAAAAGAACGCCAACGAGGATAAATAAAACACCGGTCAATATAGAGGTAAATTGTTTTCCCATTTTATTCTCCAAAAAATATAATTACTCTTGCGGGATTGCAACGACGACAAGAATATACGCTAAAATTCCAAGCCAGATATTTGTGATGATTGTCAGCAAAATAGCACCGACACGAACAATATTAACATCAACACTCCAATA
>JAACEJ010000181.1 GCA_011682565.1 Actinomycetota bacterium
TGCTGTCATCTGTTTTTGCTCTCCTTGTTCTTTTCAGTACCCATGTGTCCGGGAAAACCGAAATATTTCGGATGCCTCAAAGCGACCGTCAAAAAATTAGCATCGATTCCGGCTGGCTGTTTTATCGCGGCGATATTAATGGCGAAGAAGAAACGCACCAGGTAAATCAACGGCCGTGGCAAAAAGTAGATTTGCCGCACGAGTGGAGTATCGAGGGGCCTTTTTCAAAAGAGAACAACACGACTCAGGGGTTTCTTCCTATGGGGATCGGCTGGTACAAAAAGGGGCTGCACTTTCCGAAAGAATTTGCCGATAAAAAGCTCTTTCTCCTTTTCGACGGCGTCTATCGCGAAAGCGATGTGTGGATGAATTACGCTTTTCTCGGCCATCATACCTCCGGCTATACAAGTTTTGCTTACGACATTACGGATTACGTACGCACCGGCAACCGCATCCCCAACGGCCTGCGTGTGCGTGTGGATGCCCGCCGCCACGAGGAGGACATGTACGAGGGCTGCGGTATCTATCGCCATGTGTGGCTGGTAGTGACGAATAAATTGCACATTGCTAATTGGGGTACGTTTGTTTACGCGACGGATATTAAGAAATCGGGCGCGCTCGTTCATGTGAAAATAAAAATTAAAAATGAATACAAGGAAGACAAAACATTTCAACTCATCACCAAAATTGTCGACGCAGGAGGAAAGATTGTGGCGGAGATGAGGAGAGAGGTCTCTCTTCCTGTCGGGAAAGAAATTGAAATAGAACAATCAACGCAGTTGAAGAATCCTCATCTTTGGGAACTTGACGATCCGTATTTGTACAAAGCCTGCACTCTTATTCAAACGGAAAAAGTCGTTGATGCCGGTGAAACGAAATTCGGCATACGCACCTTTCGTTTCGATGCGAACAAGGGATTTTTTCTCAATGGCCGTCATGTTAAGCTGCGCGGATTCAATGGCCATTACGATTTTGCCGGACTGGGGACAGCCATTCCCGACCGCATTCAATGGAACGCGATGATGGTGATGAAAAAAGCCGGGTTTAATTTTTATCGTTCCAGCCACAATCCGGCCACCCCGGAACGACTTGAGGTCTGTGACGAGATCGGCATGTTGGTCTGGGATGAAGTTGAGCGCAAGCTGGAAAGTGCCGACATTGAACTTCCGCTCGTGCGCGAGACGATCACCCGCGACCGCAATCATCCCAGTGTGATTCTCTGGAGCCTGGAAAATGAATCGCCGCTGGAGAGCACGGTGTTCGGCACAAATATTATCAAACAGGCGACGGCTCTGGCGCATCAACTGGACCCGACACGGCCGACGACTTTTGCCGCATCCATGCCGGTGAATAAAAACGGCTACGGCGCTGCTGCGGATGTTGCCGGTTACAACTATCACTGGGAGCGGGCCGATGCCGATCACCTCACTTTTCCGGACTGGAAAATCGGACTTATCAGCGAATACAGCGCTGCCAGGAGCCGTCGGGGCGTTTACGGCATTGAAAATTCCGCCAATGAAAATTTTGACCTTTTTGACGGCATGGTCAAATCCATGTATGATGTTTGTACGGAAGTGGAAAATTCCTGGCAGCGCATCAAAGCCCGGGATTATCTCGGCGGCGGCTGCATCTGGGCCGGCATCGATTATTGGGGGGAAGGAACAAAGTGGCCGGTCATTGCCTCAGGCTACGGTACGATTGATATGTGTCTTTTTTCCAAAGATGTCTATTATTATTTCGTCAGCCAATGGACTAAAAAACCCATGGTGCACATTTTTCCGCACTGGACCTGGCCGGGCAAAGAGGGGCAGGTGATCGACGTTTGGGGCTATACCAACTGCGACGAGATGGAGTTGTTTGTCGATGACCGATCATTGGGGGCGCAGCGTCGGCCCGAGGTGACGGAAAAATGGAAGCCGGGGGAAAATCTGAATATCCCGGCGGCAAATTCCGGCAACAAGCCGAAGCATCTGGTTTGGCACGTTCCTTATCAGCCGGGGACACTGACAGCCGTTGGCAAAAGAAGTGGCAAGGTCGTGTGTCGCCAGGAGATTCATACTGCCGGGAAACCGGCACGCATTGCGTTAAGTCCGGTCATGGCCGATTATGTTTCGGAAAAGGAATTGAAACCCCTGGTTGCGGATGGCCGGGATGTTATTGTTATCAAAGCCGAAATTCGGGACAAGAACGGAAATCCGGTTCCCACTGCGGATAATCCAGTGCAATTTGAAATTCAGGGAGAGGGGGAAATCGTCGGCGTCGGCAACGGTGATATTGCAAGTCATGAGCCGAACAAAGTCACCTATCGCAAGGCGTACAACGGCTTGTGTGCAGCCATCGTCCGTTCCGGCCAAAAAGCAGGAGAGATTGTTTTAACTGCAAAATCGGCAGGGTTAAAAGAGGGAAGGATTACTATTCAATCTGTCGCCGCAGTTCTTCAGGAATCAAAATAATTTCGAAACAAGGGGCTGCAAGCCCCTTGTTCCGACAAGTGCCATAAACCAGGTTAAAACAGGAGATTTCAAAATGAATTTTATCAAACTGTTTGTTACCTTTATCGCATTCGCTTTTGTTTTCAGCACTATCAGCTATTCAAAAAGCAATACGAAAATAAAAGAAAAAGTCTCCGAGTTTATTTATGGGGACGAAGCGCATATTCCTTCCTGCCACGCCTCAACTCTGGTGGAGCTGGACAACGGCGATATCCTCGCTGCCTGGTTCGGTGGCAAGGATGAAGGAGACAAGTCTGTCGAAATCTGGATGGCGCGGCGCTCAGCGGACAAATGGTCAAAACCTGTGGCGATGACGCATTATCCCGACCAGCCGACGTGGAATCCCGTCCTCTTTCGCGACAGCAGCAATAAAATCTGGTTGTTCTTCAAAGTCGGCCCAAACCCACGGGAATGGACCGGAGCCTACCGTACCAGCACGGACAATGGAAAATCCTGGAGTGATGTGGTGCTGCTGCCGGGCGGCCTTTTGGGGCCGATTAAAAATAAACCCATCCAATTGCAAAACGGCGACATTGTCTGCGGCACCTCGGTCGAGGCCTGGCATGTATGGACGGGTTGGATGGATGTCAGCAGCGACGGTGGAAAGACATGGAAGATTGGCGGGCCCATCACAGTTCCGGATCAGCCCTGGGGTGTGATTCAACCGACGGTGTGGGAATACGCACCGGGAAAATTACGCGCCCTGCTTCGTTCCCGTAATATCGGCTACATCGTCGAGTCACATTCGGATGACGGCGGCATGACCTGGTCGCCGGGAAAAATTCGCAAAGATTTGCCGCATCCCGGTTCAGGCATCGATGCCGTGAGAATGCAAGACGGCACTATTGCGTTGGTTTACAATCACACAAAACACGGTCGCTCGCCGCTGAATATTGCCTTTTCCAAAGACAATGGCGAAACTTTTGGTATGCCTTATATTCTCGAAGACATCCGCGGGGAATTTTCCTATCCGGCCATCATTCAGGCAAAAGACGGCACGCTTCATATCACCTATACCTGGAAACGAAAAAAGATAAAATATGTCGTGATAGATCCGTAAATGATTGTACAGGTCGAAAAATAAATTGTTGTTTGGTTGCATTGGAGGGCGGAAGCCCTGATTTATCTTGCGCCCTGGGATGGAATCCCAGGGCGATCAAAAATAGAGGTTTGACTTAATTTTTTAAACTCTGTTCAAACACATCAAGCCGTAGATAACTGTCAATGCTAATGTGTAGACGATAAGAACATAAAACCACTTTCCCGCAAACTTTGGAGTTCTTACAGGGGATAAATTAAATACCAGTAATATCATCAAAAGAACGTAAATAATTATTGAAAATACTTTATAACTAATAAATCCTTCAAACAAAAACACAAATGAGAGAATAACAATATTGTTATCTAATGCCAATCCTCTGTAGGTTTTATCGTCAATGAGACCGAAAACGTTGAAGTAACTTAATCGGATAGCGCAAACAGCAACAATCAGAAATGCCCCCGGCAGGAACCATGGATTGAACTTGGCATAACTTAAGAGAAAAATAGCTGGGAATACTCCAAAACTGACAATATCAATCAGCGAATCAAGTTGCCCCCCAATGGCTCGATGGTGATCTGTTCGTCCCTTAATTTGTCGAGCAATGATTCCGTCAGCCCAGTCAAATAAAACAGCCCACAGAACTCCAATTATTGCGAGAGGGAAAATGCCCAAAATCGCATAGTAAATACCAAGGACTGCACACAATAGACCTGCAAGGGAACAGATATTAGGAAGATCCCTGGCAAAATAGAGCATTGTGGGAGCATGTGGTTTAGGGTTTGTCATCATTTGTATGCTTGTCAGTTTTCTAAACCCATTACATTGATTAATGCTTCAACCAATTTGCAATTCTCTGCTTCTGTACGGCTGGCAATACGAAAATAACGATCTGAATCTGGCTGCGTTTTGCCTGCACATTCCTTTATATACATATTATGTTCAATAAATAATTTTTTTGTGATTTTCGGAGCACTTTGTGCAGAATCAGGCAAACGACAAAAAATAAAGTTTGCATCAGGTTTAAAAACAGTCATGCCGTCAATCTCGCAAAGTTTTTTATACAGGTTATCTCTGTCTGTTCGCACTTGTTTACAGCTTTCAATAAATTCTTGTTTATAATCTGGCAAAAGCCGTAAAAATTCTTCTGCAAACCCGTTAATATTCCAAATAGGTACGGCATTTCTCATAATTTTAGCAAATTGTGAATTTGCAGTCAGCATATAACCGATCCTAAGTCCACAGATACCGTAGGCTTTGCTCATGCTTTTGAAAATTGTGACATTTTGATGTTTTTCGATTTCTTGTTCCATACTAATCAGATCAGGATTATCTGCAAAATCTAAAAAAGATTCGTCAATAATCAGCATACAGTTATTAGTTTCAAGTTTTTTGGCAAGACGAATGAGATCATGCTTGGGAATCAACAAGGATGTTGGGTTGTTAGGCGTTACCACAACAGCTACCTCAGCTTTGACTCTGATCGCTTCTGCAGCGAATTTGTCAATATCCATCTTAAAGGATGGGAATTCAAGTGGGAACTCAACTACTTTGCCTGAAGGGGCAGCATTGACATATTCATTAAAAGAAGGTACGGGAACGATTAACTTGTTCGAGATATGACCTGATACAATTTTTATTAATTCAGCAGCTCCATTTCCCACTACAATCCTTTCAGCAGGTTGGTTGATTATTTTGCCAATGAGCCCGGCCAAGACATTTTGTGCTACTGGATAATTCAGAACAAGGTTGTGAATTTGTTCTTTAAATTTTACAAAAACGGCCTCCGGCGGGAAATAGAGATTATAAAGGTAGGCATGATCTACAAAATGATATCGATAATAACCACCGTGTTGTCCACAGATGAATTCGTACTTTTCAGCTTGAGTCTTATAGTTATTCCGTGTCATATTAAATCTCTATTGTTCAATTCCCGCGGCCCGAGGAACAAATTGTGAAACAGGAACAGTTGGGGCTGCCGTATGGTTGTATAATGGAAATAGTTTCTTAGCCTTTGCCAGATCCTCGATAGTGTCTATTTCATACCATGGCTTGCTGTCAAAAGAGACCATATCAAAAGAAAGGCTGCCATCAGCAACCATTTCCGCAAATACGATTTCGTAATAGTCATTTATTTTGCCATCTGAAATATGCTGATCCAATCTTTTAACAATAGAGCACCACGAAGCGAGCGAAATGCTATAAATATTAACTGTTTTATATAAATCCACAGCAAGGTGGCCATTGTTACCCTTGAAAAATGCTTTAACTTGTTGATATTTATTAGTTGTAACATATGTCCCATTCATCCACGGTTGCATCTTTGCAACAGCTATTTTATTGGGATACATCATGGGTTTCAGAAGTGATCCATCAAACACAAGATCACTTTCGAGTAGCATGAATGGTTCATTGATAATTTTACGCGCCATCCAAAGAGAATAAATATTATTGGTAGTCTTGTATAGCGGACTGAAAATATAGTCGATTGTAATGTCACCTATCTGAGTCCCCAAAAAATCCTTAATACACTTTTCCAGATACCCGGTAACAATTATCAGACGCTTGAAACCCCGCTGACTCAGATTTGAGACCAAACGTTCAAGTATCGGCACGCCACTGACTATCGTCAGGCATTTAGGGGCATTCTTCGACAATGGATAAAGGCGGCTACCTATTCCGGCTGCAAGAAGTAATGCTGTTGTCACAGGCTTTTTATGGCTGATGCTAAATGTCAAATTTATATCCCTGTTTATTGTTCGATATTTTACAAATTGATTTTTTGTAGGAGAACAAGTTTTTAATATCAGACAACCTGATCTCGAGAGCCATCATATTCCCCAGGTGTGAGGGTTATGATATTCCCCACCTGATTAATTGCATAACGTTAATGTAAAGAAAGATAAGTTAAGATTCAAGCGTTTTGAAATTTGGGCAATAAATTTTTGCGATAGGATTCTCCTTTTATGATGATTTGATACGAATGATTTTGCGTCGAATTTTTTATAGGCAAAATCATCGATGACGAGCAAATCAACTTTTTCTGCATGCCTGATAGCAGAGCGCTTTGGCGAGATGCGTTTTCCCGGTTCCGCTCGGTCCAATGAAAAAGACGTCCTCGCCGCGTTCGATAAAGCAGGCTGTTCTTTGTCAATAAAAGTTTGGAAAGGTTTCAAGCGGGTGGTGCCGTGATCCCTTTGGCCGTATTCATCAACGATCCATTTTAAGATTTGTCGGTTGGTCTGGACGATGTCAATGGCAGGTTTGAGAGCCACAAATTTTCGGAACTGCTGACGTACCGTCTGCACATCCCGTTCCACTTTGCCTTTATCTTTGGGATGACGTACGCGGTAGGGATCGATGAAACAGCCGTAATGTTCGGCCATCTCCCGGTAGACGCGGTTGAGTTTGGGATCATAAAGGTCGGGTTTGATAACGCCGCTTTTGAGATTGTCGATCAGAATCCGCGCAGGGACGCCGCCAAAAAAGTCGAACATTCTAATATGCGAG
>JAACEJ010000182.1 GCA_011682565.1 Actinomycetota bacterium
TTGCTTTTTCGTTGTTGAAATTCACATTCGCTTTTTCAACGCCGG
The DNA here is from genome assembly GCA_011682565.1 of Actinomycetota bacterium. Taxonomy (GTDB): domain Bacteria; phylum Zhuqueibacterota; class Zhuqueibacteria; order Residuimicrobiales; family Krinioviventaceae; genus Hydrothermomicrobium. Next base: position 46 of record JAACEJ010000182.1, read on the forward strand.
GCGTGCTTTTTATCGACTTTTCCACAGTCACCGCACAGGAAGCGCAATCCATGCCGACGATGGGAATATCCAGCCGGACAAAATTCGCGTCGTCATGAAAGTCGGCGAGAGGTGCCGGTTGCTGTTCATGCACTCTTGCCGGGCTTTCTGTTGTCGTTTCGGCAGTATCCCCGGAAAACGATTCCGGTGCTTTGTCAAACTTGTCTTTACAATTGGTCGAGCAAAAATAAATCGTCTCGCCCCGGTATTTGGTTTTTGCGGTAGCCGTTTTGGGTTCAACTTCCATTCCGCAAACAGGATCTCTCATTTTATCCTCCGATAAACGCCTAGACGTTTATGATAATTTTCTTTCGTTCGTTAAACTCCTGTCGAGTCATTTCACCGTTTGCATAGCGGCGTTTCAAAATTGTTAATGGGTCGACTTTATCCTCATTGGGATTGTTTTTATTTTGTTCCACAAGGTATTTCACCAGGAAATATCCTCCGATAATGGGAATCAGCCACACCAGGATCATTCCACCTCCAAACATCATTTTAATCACCTCCTTTTTTGGTTTTATTCTTTTTAAGACAATTGCCGTGCCAGAACAATGTCAAGTTGTAAGACTATAATATTGAATGCATTACAAAATGGTTTGCATTCATGGCTGGAAACAGATTGTAGAATATTCTACAATGACAGTAGAAAATTCTACAAAAGTTTTGGGGATGAATGTAACAAGTTTTGTCGATAAAACTCGAGGTCCGATAAAATTTTTGACTTGGTGTAGTTTTTGATGGTCATTGCCTGCCGAACTTCCACATCATCGGCACTAAAAACATAATCAAAAGAGCTGCAAACGTACTGACAAGGAAGCTCAGCCACAGCGGCAGGTGAGAAATAAGCATGACATGCAGCAACCGTTCTGCTCCGACAAACAGCGCCGTCAGAACGACGACAGTTAATAACCAGCCCTGGAAGCGAATTTTGCTGCCGCAACCGGGACATACAAATTTTCCCCAATTCGTCCAGCTTGCCAATACTGCAAATGGGCCAATTGGTGCGCCACAGTCAGGACATTTTCCTGATTTCATAATGGTTTTCCTTTTTGATCGACTATAGCCAAACATCAGAGGTCTGAAAGACTTCTGAGGTTTCAACAGAGTTTTCAATATTGGTTACAGCTAATTCGTCACATCTTTACCTTCAACCTTGTAGCCCGCTGCATTCACAGCGTTAACAATCTCTGCCACCGAAGCTTTTGAACTATCAAACCGGACGACAGCGCTTCCGGTTTTATAATCGGATTTAACTTTGATGATGCCACTGACTTTGGACACAGCTTTATTGATGTTGGTTTCACAGCCGGTACAGGTCATGCCGTTAATTTTCAAATTCACTTGCTGCATATTCGCAGTCGAAACGACCGCGGCATTTGCACTCGTTGCCGGGTAAAAAACAGACGAATAGTAAGGAAAAGCCAACAACAGCGCCGCCAGCACAGTAACAAGGCCAAGGAATTTTTTTGTTTGCAGAAACGATTTTTTTTCGTCCGTCTCACAGTCGCATTCAATTTCTTTTTTCGTCTCTAGTTGTTGATACCAGGCGAACCCCAGTACCAGCACAGTTATTCCGATAAAGAATGGTCTTAGCGGTTCCAGCCACGATAACGATGAAGCAATGCCGCCCATTCCGGCGACCAAAGCCAACAAAGGCGTAATGCAGCACAGGGAAGCGGCAAAAGCTGCAAAGAGGCCGGCGCCGGCCAGTTTTTGCTTATTTCTGTTTTTCATGTTATATCCTTTTCAATATATTTTATTTAAAGGCAACAACTAATTTTACAAATTACACCAATTGAAAACTTGTTATTCATTAACGATCATTCGCAAAACAAGTCGTTCGTTTTCGTCGATGTTGGTTATCAAACCGCACAGCACGACAACTTTGCCACATCCTTGTCGAACGTAATCGCCGCCAGTTTGATGCCTTCGGACAGGGTTAAATATGGATGCAGCATCTGCCGCAGTTCTCTGACCGGAATTTTGTATTTGATCGCCAAAGCGACTTCCATTAACATCTCCGATCCTTCTGATGCGAGAATGCGTGCGCCAACCAAGGTATCGTCCGTCTTGTTGCGAATGAGTTTGATAAAGCCTTTTGTGTTGCGGGCGGCAAGAGCACGCGGTACGTCGGAAAGCTGGAGTACGGAAACGTCGAATTCTATTCCCGCCGCTTCGGCCCCGGCTTCGTCCTTTCCGACACCGGCGACCTGAGGATCGGTAAATACGACCCACGGCAACGGCGTTTCTTCTTTTAAACGGAGCGTTTCGGAAAACGCATTCTCAACAGCCAGCGCGCCCTCGTAGGCGGCGCTGTAGACGAAAAGATTTTCGCCGACCACATCACCGGCGGCAAAAACATTCGGGGCGTTGGTGCGCAGATAATCGTCCGTTTTGATAAACCCGTTGCCGAACGTTTCAATGCCGACATTCTCCATACCCAGTTTTTCCGTATTGCCCTTGCGTCCCGTGGCGACGAACAAATGAGTGCCGCGAACAGTTTCTTCTCTATCGCCTGTTTTTATGCGCACGTTGACAGCGCCATTATTCTCAACAGAAAAAATCTTGACGCCGGTTTTAACGTCGACGCCTTCCGCTGTCAGATATTCGGTCAACTGATCGGTTACATCTGCCTGCTCTGTCGGCAGAATGCGCGGCGAACGTTGCAGTACCGTAACTTTTGAGCCGAGGCGGGCAAAGAGCTGCCCATTTTCCAGCGCAATGTAACGTCCACCCAAAACGATCAGGTGCTCCGGCAGTTCCTCCAGTTCATACAGTGTGTCGTTGGTGTAATAGAAGGATTCCCTGAGGCCGGGGATGTCCGGCACAAAAGTTGAAGAACCCGTGGCCAACAGAATGACTTGTGCCGTTCGTTTCTTTCCGTTTACCTGCACCGTGTTTTGATCCAGCAGCTTTGCCCGGCCTTTTAAAACCGTCACATTAGGATCGTCGCTGATGACATTTACATATTTTTTCTGCCGCAGGTTTGTAACAAGCTCTCGCTTTTGGCGAATAACGGTTTTAAAATCCAGGTGACTTGTTCCGGTTTCGATGCCGTCAAAGTTTGTCTGCCGGGTGTTGTGAAATGCTTCGGCCGTTCGAATCAATGTTTTGGAGGGCACGCAGCCGACATTGACGCAGGTGCCGCCGATGGGCAGACCGTCATTAATCATGAGCACGCTTTTTTCCAGCTCGCTTGCTTTTATCGCCGCAGCAAAAGCCGCCGAGCCGCCGCCGACGATGATCAGGTCAAAGTTGAATCGTTCGTTTGTGGAATGATTTTGCCGGGATGTTGTTTTCGAAATAATTTTTGCACGATAGCCGACCTGAGCAATGGCGCTTTCAATATCCGCATTCGATACTTCCGGCAAGGCAACGATCTCTGCATTTCCCGCCTGCCAGTTGTCAATTTGCACGTCTCGAATTCCGGCAATATTTTTAATAGCAGCATCGACATGAACTTTGCAACTGTCGCAAGTCATACCGCTAATTGTGGCTTTAATTTTTATTGTTTGTTCCATGTTTTTAGCATCCCTTTTCATTATAAAGTAAAACCTTCGGATTCCAGCGCTTCCAGTATGGGGCATTCGCTCGTCGGGTTACCGCTGTGGCAGGAGGCCGCCAGTTTTTGCAAAGCGTTTTTCATTGTTTTCAAAGCCGCCATCTTTTGTTCAATCTCCGACAACTTTGCTTCGGCTCTCTTTCTGACCTGATCGCAACTGGTTTGCGGATCAACGCGCAATGAGAGGAGCTCTTTTATTTCTTCGAGCGTAAAACCGAGCGCCTTTGCCTTTTGAATAAAGTGAAGGCGCACGACATAATCCGGAGAATACTGGCGGTAGCCGGAACTTTTACGCTGCGGCTCCGGGATAAGGCCACGTCGTTCATAATAACGAAGGGTTTCAATGTTCACGTTGACTGCTTTTGCCAATTGGCTTCTGTTTAACTGGTTCATTTTTATCCTCTCAGGTACTGTAACAATCCGTACTGTGGTACAGTGTTCCCGGAAATATCAAGAAAATTATATTTTAGTAAATTTATTTCGTTTCAAACCATGTAATATTCAATATGAACGGATGGCTGCCTGTTTTGTGCTTTTTGCTTTTATAGAGAATTCCCATGGCACTGACTGGATCCGGAGCGCCGTTTAAAATGGACAGCAAGCTGTTTAGCTTTTCATTGTTTTCAAGAATCAGTTCATCTTGGGAATGACTGACGGCAAGGATGTAGGAATCGTTGGATTTTCTGACCACACCCCGAACAGTGACTGCTATCTCTGTAGCCGAGAACCCGGCGGCTTTGACAATCTTTTTCAAATTTTTAAATTCAATCGATTGGTCTGCTTTGCTGTCCAGGGTTGCAAGGCCTTTGTTAAGGGATATATTTATTTTTCCTACGCCGTCAAGTTTTTTTAACTTTTTTTCCAGCCCGTAAGCACAAAATGGACAAGCAAGCCCGTTCACTTTAATACGGACTTGTTTCACCTGAGCAATTGCGGTGGTAAACGATCCCGCTTGCAGAATAAAAGTGCTTATCAAAATAACTAATATTTTTCTCATGGTTGATTCTCCTTTATTTACACATGCAGCTCAATGGCCAGTGCATAGCGATAGTTGGTCTCCCGTTGCAAACCATTCAGTTTTTGTAAAAGTGGTATCTGCAGGCCGCCTTTTATCGCCCAATTTCTCAGGGTGAAAAAAATGCCCGGCGAAAGGAAAAGCTGATCTCCTCCGCTATTGGCCACTATTTGATTATCTATTTTATTTGGCTGCATAGCTTCCCAGTTCAGTTCGACCATGACGACCAGGTCGGGTTTAAGATATTCCGTTAGCCAGGGACGAACACCAAAAGCAGCATCAGCAAAGAAGCGATTGCCAAACCGAATGGTATTGCCTTTTGAATTCAAACGATATCGCACATTTCCAAAGTAATACCAGCGCCTCGACTCACGGGCTGCCGCCAGAGCGAACAGGACATCCGTTGAGCCGCTTCCCAGGGGTGGCGTACTTTCGTAATCTCCCGTAGGAAGCTTGATACCTATAATAACGGCAGCGGCATCCTGAATGCCGGGTTTATCATCTCGCCAAAAACGATATTTCGTTCGTAATGAAATATCCCCAATGCCGGAGCTGCTTTCTGTGCCGTTGCCTGTTTTGTGGCCAAAAATCGTCGGCGCCGAAAGTGTGACAGCCAGGTTACCGGTTGCGCCGTACATAATCTCGGTGCGAAGGGATGTTGTACTTTCCAGTTCATTGACGCCTGCCAGCAGTTCCTTTGCATACTCTGTTTCAATGCCAAACCCGCCTTTAAAGACAACATGCGGCCCCAGGCCGAAAATCGGTTCATGAGCGAATAGGTTTGCCGGAGAAAGCGAAAGCAACAACATTGCGCATAAAAGAAGCAATGGTTTTCTCTTGTGGGTTTTTTTAAAGACATTCATATTTACCTCTTGTAAAATCTGTGTAATGGTTAAAATATCAGATCGCATGGAAATAAAATCAGATAGAATGCTGCGCCGTAAAGCAAGCCTGCGGTAAAAAAAGGTGATGCTTTTGCCGCATTGTTCAACAAGTTCTGACCGCCATGGTGAATTCCTGTGAAAGCGATAATCGCAACAGGAAAAGTGAACCAAGTGGCAAACAACAAGCCTGCCAGAGCAGCGAACGTCACGGAATTTATCATGAGTGCACTTGCCGCTACAATTAGAAATAAGGGAATCGTACAAGCCGGTAAGGTCAGGCCAAGTTGAACAGAATGGGGCAGCGCTTTGCCCTTTGGCAACAATTTGTAGAATTGCAGATGCGGCACAGGAACATAAGTAAAACGCGACACGATGTACAAGGTTGCCATTGCTGCTAAAACGATGCCCGGCCAGTAAAATCCCCAATGGGGCGATTTTGTCAGAACGACGAGAGCTATAAGCAAAACGGATAATAAAAGACTGCGGCTTGTCCAGATGGCCAGCAAACTTTTCAGCCGCCCGTTTCGATTCTGTTGATGAACTCGGACAGAAAACAATGTGTGCGTTGCGATAGTGCAGGGTTCCAAAAAAGATAAAGTACCCAGCACACCGGCAATGATCAACAATATTGTGATCATTCTTGTCTCCTTTTGCTTTGGTCATTCAGCCTGTTTGCGAGCGTCGTTCTTAACTTGCGGGCAGATGGCAGACCGGAGAAAACGACTTTGCCGTCAATGGCAATTGCAGGCGAGCTGAGGACGCCCAGCGTCATTGCATAATCCAATTCTTCGAGAATATTGATTTCACGCCATTCAATTTGACTGCTCGCAAAATCTTTCACAACTTTACGCAGCAAATCTTTGGCACGACCACACTTGCTGCATCCAATCGATGAAAATATTTCAACTTTGATGGTTTTCATTTCAGATACCTCAATTCATCTAACTCCCAAGAGCCCGTAAAATGGGTACGGCGGCGTAAGAAAAAAAGAATCCGATGACATAAATTACAACCGACACCCAGAACATAATTTTGGAAAAGCGACCGGCCACTTTGCAGCCCTGGCCTCCGGTGATGGAGCAGGCCAACGTGCCGTGGGGACGAAAAGTGAGAATGCCGCTAAAAACGATGAGCAGCAGGGCGATGGAGAATATCCATCCTTTATAATGCGAGATGGAAATCAACCACGGAAACGTGCTGACAAAGGCGCCCACAGCAGCGCCGCCGGCGACTGCGGCTATGGCAGCCGGCAATGCGCAACATAATAATGTCCCTGTAGATGTGAACAGTGCCAGGAAGCTGGTCAGCTTTTGCATAAACGAAGGTTGTTCAGCATTTTTGATTGTTTGGGCTGCTGTTTTCATTTCTGTGTCCTTGTAGCTATACTTGTTGATGGTTAAAATGTAACAAATGATTGTCATTGCGAGGAGTGAGGAACGAATCCCGAATTATCGGGAAAGCAATCTCATAACTGCCTGTTAAGCATGAGA
>JAACEJ010000183.1 GCA_011682565.1 Actinomycetota bacterium
AAATTACTCATTATAACTCTATATGAAAGGAGATTTACAGTGGCTGAGAAAGGTGTTCCTATTAAAGAACCGAAAGGGAAATTAGGCATTCTGCTTCCCGGATTGGGAGCAGTCGGTTCAACGATGATTGCCGGTGTTGAAATGGTACGCAATGGCTATGCAAGACCAATTGGTTCTTTAACCCAGATGGCGACAATTCGTTTGGGAAAGCGCACAGAGGATCGGACGCCAATGATTAAAGATTTTGTTCCTCTTGCTAATTTGGATGACATTGTTTTTGGCGGATGGGATATTTTTCCTGTCAACGTCTACGAGTCTGCTTTGAATGCAAAAGTATTGAGCAAAGACGACTTGGATAAAGTAAAACCGCAACTGGATGCCGTCAAGCCGATGAAGGCCGTTTTTGATAAAAAGTATGTTAAACGACTTGATGGACCCAACAAAAAAGTTGGCAAAAATAAAATGGACATGGCTGAACAACTGATGGACGATATGGCCAATTTTAAGAAAGAGAATAATCTGGATCGTATTGTCATCGTCTGGAGTGGGAGTACTGAAACATATATAGAGTATGATCCTGTTTGGGATACCCTTGAGAGCTTTGAAAAGGGTATGAGAGAAAATCATGATGCGATTTCTTCAAGTATGATTTACGCTTATGCCGCCCTGAAATCCGGAATTCCCTATGCCAATGGCGCGCCGCACATGACGCATGATATTCCTGCATTGGAAGAACTTGCCAAAAAGAATAATGTTGCTATTGCCGGCAAGGATTTCAAAACCGGGCAAACATTTATAAAGACGCTGTTAGCGCCCGGCCTCAAAGCGCGCATGTTGGGTGTCCATGGCTGGTTCTCGACAAATATCCTTGGCAACAGGGACGGCGAAGTATTGGATGAACCTCTTTCGTTCAAATCGAAAGAAGTAACGAAACTTTCGGCGCTCGAGTACATTTTTCAGCCGAAAAAAAACCCCGAATTGTACGGAGATTTGTATCACAAAGTACGAATCAATTATTACCCGCCTATTGGCGATAATAAAGAGGCCTGGGATAACATTGATATTTTTGGCTGGCTGGGATATCCTATGCAGATTAAAGTTGATTTCCTCTGCCGGGATAGTATTCTGGCTGCACCGGTAGCACTAGATCTGGCATTGTTTATCGATTTGGCCCAGCGCGCAGGAATGTCCGGAATTCAGGAATGGTTGTCATTCTATTTCAAAAGCCCAATCGTGGGAAAGGGGTTGTATCCAGAACACGATATTTTCATTCAGTTAATGAAATTGAAAAATACCTTGCGTCACCTGAAAGGTGAAGACTTGATTACTCATTTGGGTCTGGAATATTACGACTGAGTGAAACGGAATTATCGCTATAGAATTAACAAGATTTCCTGGAATTAAATGCATAGAACGACTATCCGTGCGCAAAACGAAAGACTGGATTGAAGCAACCATCACCTTTAAAAACCATTTTAAAAACTTCCTTGCCCGCCGTTATCGATCTTGCTTCGCAAACGTTGATGTTTACGGTCGAAGCGATTTTTATCGGGAAGTTGAGTGGGGCGGCATTTGCCGGTCACAGCATGGCGATTCAGGTGATCATGGTCTTTTTTGCCGTACTGCTTACGTTTGTTGTCGGTGCCAGCCTCATTATAAATAGATATCTTGGCGCCGGTGAGAAGCACAAGGCGAATCATATTTTTGGCCAGGCCATGATATTGGGTATTATTATGGCTCTGGCCTTTGCTTTGATTTGGCATTCAGGAGCTATCTATTTATTTCGGCTTATCAAAGAAAATGGCGAGTCTGCTGCGCAAGCGGCGGGGGTCACTTATTTACAAACGATCTCTTACTTTGCGCCGCTGCTCATTACAAATTTTGTTGCAGTCGGAATTATTCGTGCGGTGGGCGATACAAAATATTCCATGACCGTCAATGTTTTTATCAATAGCCTGAATTTAGTGCTATCTCCCTTGTTGATCTTTGGTTTGTTTGGTCTCCCGCGTCTTGAAGTAAAAGGGGCGGCTTTGGCTGCCGGTATTGCCCATAGTTGTGGATTTCTCATCAGTTTTTATCTGGTGCGAAGCCGTAAGTTGCAACTCTATTTGTCATTTCGTGAACTCACAACACCACGTTGGTCGAGCTTTAAACAGCTTTTTAATTATGGGCTGCCAACTACAGTTGAGCAACTCACATGGGCTTTGGGTCAGTTAGTGGTCACCAGCTATGTGGCAGGGATTGGCGTAACAACATTAACAGTGCATGCTGTTTTTCTTCGTATTCAGGCTGTTTTGTCGATGGTTTATATGGGTTTTTCCCTGACGGCAATGACCACGATGGGCAAAAACCTCGGGGCGGATGAAAATGTGCTTGCGGAAAAAATGGCACATATAACGCATCGGGTCATGGCTGTTTTTGTTTTTGTGATTGTCGTGATTATGATGTTGTTCTCTAAATTTTTGATCGTTGTTTTTACGACCGATCCTGCAACCGTGGCTCTTGGCCGAAAAGTTATCTTTGTTTTTGCTGCTGCACAAATCCCCAAAGCCATGAGCAATGTTCTGGCCGGCAACATGCGTGGCATCGGTGATTTAAAATGGCTGATGTGGATGACGATGATTTTTGTGATTACGTTCGAAATTAGTTTTAATTATTTTGCCGCATTTGTGCTTGGTTGGGGATTGTATGGAGTTTGGGGAATTCAAACAGCGGACGAAGGGGTTCGCCTTGTGTTGAATTACTGGCGTTTTAAGGGCGGAAGTTGGCGAGTGAGATCGAAAAAATGATAACCGTTGGGAAAGAAAGTCGTGGAAAATTTGTTACATTTGAAGGAATAGATGCATCCGGAAAATCTGTCCAGGCAAAGTTACTTTATCAGAGATTGCAGAATAATGGTGTCGATTCCATTTTATTGCGCGATCCGGGAGCTACGAGAATATCCGAGCGAGTGAGGGATATTTTGCTCGATAATGCGCATGAAGAAATGTCACCCTGGGCTGAACTTTTACTCTATGAAGCCGCACGCGCGCAAATGGTAGAGGAAATTATTTTTCCCGCTTTGGCAGACGGAAAAGTTGTTATTTGTGACAGATTTTATGATTCAACAACGGCTTATCAGGGATACGGGCGCAGCCTGGATTTAAATCTGGTCAGGCAAGCCAACACCATCGGTTCAATTGGGCTTGTGCCCGACCTGACTTTTCTGATTGATCTGGATCCGCACGTTGCAATCGAACGAATGAAAAAATCAAATCGTGCAAATGATCGCATGGAATCCGCGGGGATCGAGTTACAAAAAAGAGTGTTTGATGGATATCGAAAAGTTGCAGCTTTGGAACCGGAGCGCTTTTCCGTCATTAGTGGGTACCAGGAAATAAAAGTAATTGAAAAAATAATTTGGAATATTTTTAAAAATAAATTCGAGTGGTTTTTTTCGCTAACCACTGGAAAGGAAGATCGATGAACAGAAACCGAAAAACAATATATATCACCTCTTTTACACTTTTGCTCCTCATTACTGTCGGGTGGTTTTCGTCTTTGCAGAGCAGAAGCGCAAAGGATCCTTATTCTGAAGTGATCAGGAATCTTCATATCTTTGGTGAAATTTACAAACAGGTTACCAAACGCTATGTAATGGAAATTAATCCTGAAAAATTTATGCGCGCCGGTATCGAAGGTATGCTCGACCAGTTGGATCCTTATACCGTTTATCTGGAAAAGGAAACTCAGGATGAATTGCAGATTATGACGCGTGGAAAATATTACGGTGTCGGCATGCGTATTGTTTTGAGAAACGGCTGGGCAACGGTCGCGGAACCGCCTTTTCCCAACAGTCCGTCTTTTCGTGCCGGTATTCGTGAAGGGGATCAGATCATCGAGATTAATGGCAAAAGTACAAAAGGCTGGAAACTATCCCAAACGGCAGAAAATCTTCGCGGCAAGGAAAAGGGAAGTGAAGTCAGCATCAAAATTAAACGCGTAGGAGAAAATGAACCTCTTGCTTTCACACTCATCCGCGATGAAATCGTTGTTTCAGATATTGACTATGCGGGCTTTGTAAAGCCCGGCATTGGACTGATAGAATTGACTAGATTTAACCGCGGTGCCGGGAGGCAGCTTCGCGACGCGTTGCAAAATTTGATGGATCAGGGGCTCGACGGCGTTATCCTGGATTTGCGGGGTAATCCGGGCGGTCTTTTGGATGTTGCCGTTTCTGTAGTGGATAATTTTGTAGCCAAGGGCGAACTTGTCGTATATACTGAAGGCCGCTATCAGAAAAATCGTCAGGATTACCGGGCACAACGAACGCCGGTTGCCGGGAGTATTCCATTGGCCGTTTTGATTAACGGCATGAGTGCGTCGGCATCAGAGATTGTCGCCGGTGCGATTCAGGATTTGGATCGTGGTGTGATTGTCGGGACAGAATCTTTTGGCAAAGGACTTGTGCAAACTGTTATTCCGCTTGACCGACGTGGAACGGCGCAATTAAAATTAACGACAATGCAATACTATATGCCCAGCGGCCGCTTGATTCAGCGTCCCGAAGTTTTTGAAAAAGGCGCGAATGCGGTTTTTTATAATGATGAAAATAAAGATGATTCGGATGTAACCGAAGGGAAAGAAGGCGAAAAGAAGGATAAAAAGAAACCTGTCCAAAAATATTATACGCATAATGGCCGCCTTGTTCTGGGTGGCGGCGGTATTAAACCGGATGTAGAAGTTAAGAATGAACAGACGACTCGGTATGTTATCGCCTTACTTCGCAAGTCTATGTTTTTTAATTATAGCCTGAATTACGTTGCCCAACATCATGATCTTGAAAAGAATCTTCAGGTCACTGATAATATGTTGTCCGAATTCTTTCAGTTCGTCACTGAAAAGGATTTTGATTACCAGCCAAATGGAATTTCGGAATTGGAGAACCTGGAAAAAATTGCCAGGAAAAACAACTATTATGATTTGATGGCGGATCATTTCAAAAGTATTCAGGATCAGTTTGCCGTTGTCAAAGAAAAGGATAAAAATGCATCAAAAGATCAAATAAAACTTTTGTTGAAACGTGAAATTGCAGGCAAACTGTTTGGTAGTGCTGTGGCAAGTGAAGTGATGTTTTCCAGAGATTCCACACTGATCAAGGCCGTGGACATATTGAAAAATAAAGACAAGTACCGTGAGATTTTAAATGCACAGGTTGTAGTAAAAAATTAAGTCGTTGTTGGCGGTGAAAGAGAAAATGAAGAGGCGGGGCTGTAGGGAATGGGAATTCTTTCTTACTCAAATGGGGTTCGACTCCCCTCCCCGCTGCAATTTGGTGGGAACGAAAATGTAGTTTTGATTTTCGCTCACTCTTTTTTCCTCTTAAAAATTATATCATATTAATCATTTGAATCTTAAACTGTAAGGAGAGTTCCATGTCAGAAAAACATGTCTATTTATTCGGCGGTGGTAAAGCGGAAGGCCGCGCCGATATGAAGAATCTATTGGGAGGTAAAGGTGCCAATCTTGCTGAAATGAATTTGATAGGCGTACCCGTACCTGCCGGTTTTACAATTACAACAAAAGTTTGCACAATGTACTATCAAAAAGGAAAAGAGCAAACTTTTGATCTCATTAAACCTGAAATTGAGGCGGGTATCAAGCACATCGAAAATATGATGGACATGAAGTTTGGTGGCAGCGAAAATCCGTTGCTCGTCTCCGTACGTTCGGGTGCTCGCGTATCCATGCCGGGGATGATGGACACTGTTCTCAACCTCGGAATGAATGATGATGCTGTCGAGGCGCTGGCAAAAAAATCCGGTAATGCGCGATTTGCCTGGGATTCCTATCGTCGCTTCGTGCAAATGTACGGCGATGTGGTTCTCGGACTCAAGCCGGAAAGCAAAGAAGACATTGATCCGTTTGAAGCCATCATAGAAGAACTTAAAGAGACAAATGGCGTTGTTGATGATACGCAATTGGATGTAGATGATTTGAAAGAACTTGTGATTCGCTTTAAAGAAGCTGTGAAAAAAGTTACGGGTCATGATTTTCCGACAGATCCGTGGGATCAGCTTTGGGGCGCCATTGGTGCCGTCTTTGGCAGTTGGAATAATGAGCGCGCGATTGTCTATCGCAAGCTGAACGGCATTTCCGGGGATTGGGGCACTGCCGTCAGCGTTCAGGCCATGGTTTTTGGCAACATGGGAAATAATTCAGCGACCGGTGTTGCTTTCACACGCGATGCTGCTACAGGTGAAGATATTTTCAACGGTGAATATCTCATCAACGCACAGGGCGAAGACGTTGTTGCCGGTGTGCGAACACCGCAGCAGATCACACTTGAAGGATCCCGGCGTTGGGCGAAACTGGCAAATGTTTCCGAGGAAGAGAGAAAAGAAAAATATCCCTCACTTGAAGAAGCCATGCCGGAGGTTTTCAAACAATTATCTGAAACGGAAACCAAACTGGAAAATCATTATAAAGATATGCAGGATCTGGAATTTACCATCCAGGATGGCAGGCTTTGGTTGCTGCAAACGCGCACGGGCAAAAGAACCGGCGCCGCAATGATTCGCATTGCCATGGAGATGCTTGATCAGGGAATGATCGATGAAAAGACAGCGATTCTTCGTGTTGAACCCAACAGACTGGATGAGTTACTTCACCCTGTTTTTGACGGCGAAGCCCTTGCAAAGGCAAATGTTGTTGCCACAGGACTTCCTGCTTCTCCCGGTGCTGCAACCGGTCGTGTGGTCTTTTTTGCAGATGAAGCTGAAGAATGGAAGGCAAAAGGCGAAGAAGTTATTCTTGTTCGGATCGAAACATCACCCGAAGATTTGGCCGGCATGAATGCAGCAAATGGCATTTTAACCGCGCGTGGTGGTATGACCTCTCACGCGGCTGTCGTTGCTCGCGGAATGGGAAAATGCTGTGTTTCCGGTGCGGGTGCCGTTAAGATTGATTATAAAGCACGAAAAATGGAGGCTAATGGTCAGGTTTTTAAAGAAGGTGATTGGGTCTCTTTGAATGGTTCTACCGGT
>JAACEJ010000184.1 GCA_011682565.1 Actinomycetota bacterium
ACAATTTTTCGGGCAACCCTACAGAAACACTGGAAGAAGAATGGCTTGGAAATAATTGGGTAAAGCTTTCTAAAAGATTATTTAGCTACAATAGTGACAGTTTGCCGGTAGAAGATTTGCTAATGCATTGGGACGGTTCGGATTGGCAAAGCGAAAGGAGAACACTTTACGAGTACGATGAGAACAAAAAACGTATTTCACAAACTGATCAGGTATGGGATGAAACCTGGGAAAACACCCGCAGAAAACTCTATGCCTATGATGAGCAGGGGCGAAACACGGAAATTATTCATCAGGGGTGGAATAAAGATCAATGGTTTATGCGATACAAAATTGCCTATGCCTATGATTTTCAGGACAGAATTATAGAACTATGGTCGTATGATTGGATGTACAACACCTGGATTCTCAAGGTTGATGAGATAACGACATACGAGATTGCCACCGGCATAAGGTCCATCGCGAATGATGCGGCAGGTATGAACTATCAACTTTTGCAAAATTTCCCCAATCCATTTAACGGGATTACAACAATTGCTTTTACGCTACCACGATCATCTCAGGTCACGCTCGAAATTTACGATATCACAGGACGACTTGTGTCGAATCCGATAAAAAATGAAAGGCTGTCTGCGGGCACACATAGTGTTCGCTGGGATGGTAAGGATCAGTTCGGCAACACTGTCGGTTCGGGCATCTATTTTTGTTCCTTTAAAGCCGGTACTTTTAGAGATATAAAACATATCCTGTTTTTAAAATAGATTTAAACCGACGCCGGGAGCTTGCCGGGATTAAAGAGGTGCCTTGTCTGTTCTTACCCGAATGGAAAAAATTGCACCTTGACCGACTATAGATTGCTTCCCCGATAATTCAGGGTAAACTCATGCTTCGCTCGCAATGACATCTTGGGGTTTTTTACAAGCAATTCACGAATGAGTAATTCGTAAAAAGCATGTCATCGCGAGGAGCGGAGCGACGAAGCGATCTTTATAAAACAGCACGTTAGTCAACATCCAAATTGCCTCGCTTCGCTCGCAATGACATTTTAGGACTTTTTACGAGGTTCTCATGAATGTTTTGACCGGCAAAAGCACCCTGCATGATGGTTATGAAAAGAAAAGCCCGATGGCAACATGGTCATCGGGCAGGCGAAAATGTGTTTTGCTGTTATTTTTCTTTTATAATCGGTGCAAGCGCCATCATTCTAACACGGAAACCCTTTTGTACTTTATGCTTGCGGCGCCCCCTTCCCTCCATTTCAGTCCATGGGCCCATATAGGTTATGTGATACGTCACATTTGCAGTGTCAATTTTGATGCTTTTTACTTGCGCGAGTGAATCAAGTTGAGATAAGGCGACGTCCTTTGCCAATGCTTTGGCTTTGTCCAGCGAATCAGCCTTAACTTCAACCCAACTCTGCAGCCGTTCCGGAAATACGGAATGGATGTTTTCATCGGATTTCGCTTGTGCCGGTGTGGGCTGGATCGCAACGATCGCTAAACCGACGATGAGAAGCATAATCATTGTGAAATAATTGAATTTCATAAGATCTCCTTTCTATACTGTTGAGTTCCGGTTTATTGCTTATTTGATATTGTTTTTATTTTAATATGCAAATTAACGGCTTTTATTAATAAAAAGCAATATTAATTTATTTAATAATTGGTTGTCGGATTTTGTCAAGGACGTTATTTGCGGTCTCGGGTCTAGTTGAACGGTTTAAACTCTTGGTCTTCTGCCGGTTTTTGGGTATTTTAATCAGGACAACGAATTATTTTGTCTTTTTTATGCGGTTGTAAAAAGTTTCCTGAAAGGAGAAAACAATGGAAAAACCAACGGAGCTTCTCGTTGCGGAACATGATATCATTGAACGGATGTTAAACGTGCTTAATGAGGCGGCGGATAGATTACAAAGGGGTGAGCCGGTGTCAGCGGAATTATTTGTCAAAGCCGCCGACTTTATTCAGAATTTTGCCGATCGCTGCCATCATGCCAAGGAAGAGGATGTTTTATTCAAGCTAATGGGAGAACGCGGCGTCCCGACGCAGGGAGGACCAATTGCCGTCATGCTTCTCGAACATGAGCAGGGCCGCGGTTATCGTAAGGGCCTGGCCGATGCTGCCGAACACCTGAAGAATGGTGATGCTTCCGCCGCCCAGGCTGTTATTGAAAACGCCAGGAATTATGCTGCGCTGCTTTCACAGCATATTCAAAAGGAAAATAACATCCTTTATCCCATGGCCAATCAAATTTTTTCAGAACAGGATCAGCAAAACCTCCAACGCGAATTTGATCATGTGGAGAATGATGTAATCGGAAAAGGTGTTCATGAAAAGTATCATCATTTGGTTGAAGAACTGGAAAAACAAATGGGATTTTAAATGCCCAGAAACCTGTTTCTCCCTTTAACCAGCGCTTCAATTTTACGATCTGCCACGGAGCGCTTTAACATCCAGAAACCGCAATCCGGGTGAACCCAGCGGACACGGCCGTTCCCGAGTTCTTTCGTAGCTTCATCAATCCGTTGTGCGATTTCATCGGCTGTTTCGATATGATTAATCTTAATGTCGACAACGCCAATGCCGATTTTGATCTTTGCATCAATATCCGCCAGTGCATCCAAATCCGATTGGGGACGATGGGCAAGTTCCAATATCAAATGATCTACATGCAGAGAATTGATAAAATCAAGGAGATCATGCCATGTTCCTTTTTGAATCGTTTGCCCCGAATAATTTCCAAAGCAAAGATGCACCGCGCGTTCCGTATTAATGTTGTCTAAAATCATGTTTATTGCTTGTGATGCAAGCGGCCAGTCGGCGCTGTTTCCCGGCAGGTTTGCTTCGTCTATCTGAACACATGCGCTGGGCAAATCGGATGCTTGCTGTGCCAATATTTCAGCGATGGCCAGGGTCAGCGCTTCAAAGTTTTCGTAATGCTTGTCAAGCAGCGTTCGGGCCAGCATATATGGACTGGTTACTGTAAATTTTAAGGGGGCAGAAGCGATTCTAACGGCTCGCGAGCAATCTGCAAAGAGATTCAGTCCACCTTCGCCAAGCGCCGATTCAACAACTCCGGCGGGTTTTTCGCGGAACGACATTGTTGATTTTTGTGAAAATTCCAGCCAGTCCGATCGCCCCACTTTTGTGCGCACGCCGTCCATGGCACCGACAAAATAGTCGATCATGCCGTTTGTGTCCGGGTGATTGATGTCGAAGCGGTACAATTCGCCGTCTGTCGGCAGGTCGATGCCTGCCTGGCGTTGAATGTCGATGATAACCCGTGTTGCATCAATTAAAGCCTCCTCGCTCGGCAATGCCGTCAACCAGGAGGGCAGCGGATACGAACCTACAGTTGTTGTTAAAATTTCAGGAGAATTGGGAATTACTTTTTTCATCATCTCATTACCTCATGCATGTCAATTATCGATTATTCTGCCCTACATTA
Organism: Actinomycetota bacterium; assembly: GCA_011682565.1. Classification (GTDB taxonomy): domain Bacteria; phylum Zhuqueibacterota; class Zhuqueibacteria; order Residuimicrobiales; family Krinioviventaceae; genus Hydrothermomicrobium. Next base: position 3,448 of record JAACEJ010000184.1, read on the forward strand.
CATCGGGCGCATTGCAAAGCTTAACAACCGCATCGACTCTTTCAATCCTTTGCCAGCGTTTTGAAAAGCAGAGGAAAACGTTACAGCGAGTCTTCCGCTTCACTCTCAATGGCTGCATCCAGGGCTTCATGCACGGATGGGGCAGCAACTTGAAGTATTCGGTTGCCGGTAATGGCAATAGCCCAGGCACCAATCGGCGCAGTCAGTAAAATACTGAGAACCGCGACGGCCAAAATAATCTCGCCGGGCTGGGTATTCATACCGGCGAGTTTCATCGCGGCCAGGGGCGCGGCGCCAATGGCCGCCTGCACAGTGGCTTTGGGAATATATGAAATGACGATAAACAGTCTTTCTTTCAAATTAAACTCGCTTTTCAGGAGACAGACCCAGGTGCCGATGCTTCTGAAAACGAGGGCCAGGGCGATTAACGCCGCGCCTTGTAATCCGGTTTTAAGCGCTACGCCAATATTGACCTGAGCGCCGACCATGGTGAACAGAATGATCTCGGCGAGTACCCAAATTTTACCCAGTTTGGCCGACAGTTCATGGGCAAAATGTTCCCGCTTATCCAGAATAATAAAACCGATGGCCATAACAGCCAGCAGAGCGGAAAACGGGACCCAAGCCTGCACTATTTCTTCCAGGCGAATGAGCAAGACTGCAACGCCCAGGAGAATGAGCACCCGCTTGGTCGCTCTGGGATTAAAATGCTGGAAAAGTTTATATAGCAGCCAACCTGCAGCCAAACCGATGGCGATGCCGGTTACAATGGAAAGCGGAATGCCGGCCAGCTTCCACACGATGCTCACATGGCTGCCGGTGTACATGCCGATGAGCACGCTGTAGACGACGATGACAAAGACATCATCGATGCTTGATGCGGCCAGGATGAGCGTGGGGATGCCTTTTTCGGCGCCCATGCGTTTTTCGATAAAGCGAATCATCAGCGGCACCACCACGGCCGGTGAGACGGCGGCGAGCACTGAACCGAGAATGGCCGATTCCATGAACGACAGCCCAAGAAAATAAGGACCCATCAAAGCAATTGCCGCCCCCTCAAATGTTGCCGGAATAAATGACAACAGCAAAGCCCGCACTCCCACGCGCGCCATCGTTTTTTTGCTCAGTTCCAGTCCTGCACGCAGCAGGATGACGATCATCGCAACCATGCGCAAATCCGCCGAGATGGCGAGCAAATCATTGTCAATCCATCCCAGCGCATAGGAGCCAAAAAGGATGCCCACGAGGAGCATGCCCACCAATCCGGGGATGTGAATCCGCCGAAGCGCCCAATCCATCAGGATGCTGACCAGGACTAATTCGGCCATACTAACTGCCATTGTTCTTTCCTTTCTTTTTTTTGTAAAGATAAAAAAAGACCTCTGCTTTGTAAAAACAGAGGTCATTATCCTTTTCAAAGGCATTCAAGGTGAACCTCATCACCTGAACTTGCAATATAAAAATTAATAAGCAAAGATGCAAGAGGGCGTGTGCTTTTGCCGCCTTGACGCCATTTCTTAGTCGATTATCATTGAACAACCAGACGCAACTTTTCCTTGGCTGGAAATTTCAAGTGCACTGTTCCGTTCGTTTTGTCATATTTAAAGGCGGCCTTGCGGTTGTTCAGCATAACTTTTGTCGGCTTGGCGTCGACTTTGACGAAAAGTTCGCCGGCGAGAGCAAGAGGATCCGATTGCACCACGAGCTGATCGGTTGCTCGGCTCAACTGAATAAGCTTTTCCTGGTCCTTGTCAAAACTATCGACATAATCAAAGGATGCCTCTTCACCAACCTGGCCGGGAAAGGCGTGAATGATGATTTTTTTCTCAAATTTTTGCCAATTCTTGGAATTACCTTCCAGCACAGAGCCGGTGACATAGATGCTGTTCGCTTTGATGTAAACCGGGATTCTATCCAGCGGCATGTCGACCTGGATTGTGCGTCCGCCTGCGACAGGTTTAAGATTATAATAATCAAACCATGTTCCTTGTGGCAGGTAGACATGGCGGCGGTTGGCGGGCGCCACAAAGGGAGCGACCAGAAAAGCATGGCCGAACATGTACTCATCGACGATGTCCCGCGTCGCGTCATCGTTGGGAAAAGCGTAAAAAAGCGGCTGCATAGCTACGCCGTTTTTTGCTGCGGTATTGACATTCGAGTAAATGTATGGCAACAAGTCCATTCTTGTCCGGCAGGATTGGCGGAAAATGCGCTGCAATTCTTCATCATAAGCCCAGGGTGGACGGTCTTTGCCGTTTCCGCCGGAGTTGTCGATTTTGATCTCAAACAACCCGCTCCATGCTCCGAATTCCAGCCATCGTGCGTACAGTTCTTTGGGGATGCGTCCCTCATTGGCGCTGCTCAGGTAGCCGCCGACGTCGCTGCCCCACACCGGAAATCCCAGGTAACCGGTGCGCAGTGCGTTGATCACCTGACAGCGCAAACCGTCCCAGGTGGAACGCGAGTCACCGCCCCACAAGGCGCTGAGATAGGGCTGACTGCGATGCATAGCCGTCCGGGCAAATGTGAACTGATCTTTGCCGTAAGCATTTCGCAGGAATTGATCGACAACTTTGGTGTAAAGATAGACATATTTGTTGCGGCTGGAAAATTCGCGCGTACCGTCTTTCCAGATGGCGGTTGACGGAAAATTTTCATCGGCGCGATCCAGCTTGTGGCCGCGAACGTTGTAAACATATTGATTGTCATGCAGTCGTTTTCCAAACTCGGCGACGGCTTCCGGATTTGATAAATCCATGTAGCCTTTATAATTGGGCAGCAGACCGGGAAAGTCGCGATCGGCAAATGTCATCGGGGCGACCCAGGTGAGTAATTGCAAGCCGTATTTTTCGTTGACCGTTTTGATCCATTTTTCAGGATGGGCAAATTTAGCATTGAAATCCATTTTTGACCATTCATGCGCGCCATTGCTATAGGGCCGGTCTACCATCCAGCAGGTCAGAGGAATTTTCATGTCCGTCATCTTTTTCATGTCCTGCAAAATCTCATCCTTACCGCCCTTGTTCTCGTCGCGCCACACCACCGGCCCGCAGGCCCACAGCGGCACATATTTCGGTTTGCCGATCACCGAATAATAGCCTTCGTGGATTTTATCTCCCCCCGGGCCGTAGAACAGATACCAGTCCAGCGTTCCCGTCTCGTGATAAATTTCGGTGACGCCATTGACCGCCAACGTGTACTGCCCCCGGCGGAAAGTATCGAAAAACGAACCATAGCCGCGGCTGCTGATAAAAAATGCGGATGTAGCCGAGGCATAATTTTCATAATAGCGGTTACCTTGGCTCTCGACGTCAAAGGGAACGACGGCGCCGCGCAAATCCGTCTTTTTCTCATTGTCGGGATAAAGCTTTTCCAGTAAACCGAAATAATGCTCGTTTTGATCGCGCATTTGAATGGCCACCTGATTTGCCCATTTGGGGCTGCTGTAGAAGCGAAGGCCGTTTTTCACCTTGGTTATTTTTATATCGGCAATCCCTTTTTTATCCGCGGTGTTGTGGTAAACCTCCGGCGGATA
>JAACEJ010000185.1 GCA_011682565.1 Actinomycetota bacterium
TTCAAACTTGTGCGCATTAAAGGAAAAAATGCCGACGGAAATATTGAAAGCAGCCCAAACGATGCCAAAATATTTTATGGGCAGGCCTGTTATTTTAAGGTAAGGCTGGATAAGCCACACTACGGTCAGCGTTGAAGCGCCGACCAGAGACGAATAAATAATCAGCCATTTGACTTCCCTGTGATCGTGCAAGGAGAATTTGACGATCCTGAGAATTCCCTTGATTTTTCCCTCAGAAATATCAAACTTGTGGCGCTCGGGTTCCGTCAAAGTCAGGGCGACGAGAATTGCAAGAAAATTCGTCACCGTTTCAAAATAAAACGGCGTGCGTAAACTGGCGGTTGCGAGAAAGCCTCCGGCAATGCTTGCAAGCCCTTCGGAAAAACTACAGATTGAAATTTTTCGTCCTTCAAATTTTATATAGCGCTCTTCCTGGCCCAACTCGATCAGACTGTCATAGATGAGCGCCGAATCCGTGCCGGAGATGAAACTGGAGCCAAGTCCCATAACGATTTCGGCGGCTAAAAAGCCCCAAAAGTTAAAGGTGAAAGAATAAATGACAAACCCGAAAAAGCCGAGGATGCAGCCGATGATCAGCGTTGTTTTCCTGCCGATGACGTCGGAAAAATAGCCGGACGGAATTTCAAAGACAATAATGGCAACGGAAAAAAAGGACTGAAGCAGCATGATCTGCTTCAGAGAAAGGCCGTTTCCCTGGTAGAATAAAACCACAATCGGCATAATGAACAACATCCAGCGCAAAGAGGAAAGAAGGTAAACTTTTGGCAAATTTGCCCGGTATTGTTTGATTTTATTCATGAACCATCCGGTTTTGCATAGCTGCTAAATGTAAAAAATAGTAATCTTTTTTTTAAATAACAACAAGAACGCGAGATACGATAGAATTAATCAGGAAAAGAAAAATGATCATAATGGATACTTTTGTAAAATTTCACCAAACCGATGCCGCCGGGCTGATTTTTTTTAATAATATTTTTATCATTGCCCATGAAGCTTATGAACAGATGCTTATCTCGGAGGGGTTCGGGATCGGTATAATTCTCAGGGAAAAAGATTATCTCCTTCCGCTTGTGCATGTGGAAGCGGATTACAAAATTCCTTTATATCCCGGGGATGAAATTACCGTGCAGGCGCTTGTTTCCCACCTGGGGGATACCGCCTACACGCTGAGCTATCGGATTCTTAAAAACAAAGCCGTAGCCGCTTTGGTCAAAACGGTGCATGTGTGCATGGATAAAAAGTCGGGCAAGAAGATGCGCATACCTGAGGATTTAAGGAAAGGGTTTAAAAACCACATTGGAGCGTTCGATGAAAGTGGAGACGAAACTTTATAAAGATCGCAATCTGCAAATCATTTTTTCCGTAACGCTCATAGCTATCATGGGCGTGTCAAGCATTACGCCGGCGTTCCCCAAGATCGGCAAGCAACTGGCAATTTCTCCGGGACAGGTTGGCTTGCTGATTACTGTTTTTACCTTGCCGGGTATTTTTCTTACACCTGTGCTCGGCATCCTCGCCGATCGTCTGGGGCGGAAGAAGATTTTGGTCCCATCTCTCATGCTGTTTGCCGCTGCCGGGTTGGGGTGCGCCTTTGCAAAAAGCCTGGATGTTTTGCTTGCTTTTCGGTTTATTCAGGGTATGGGTGCCGCGTCTCTTGGCTCCATCAATGTGACCATTGTCGGTGATCTTTACAGCGGCAAACAGCGCGCTGCAGCGATGGGGTACAACGCCAGTGTGTTGAGCGTTGGCACAGCGTCATTTCCTATTGTCGGCGGCGCGTTGGCGATGATTGATTGGAATTATCCCTTTTTATTGCCTTTGCTCGCATTTCCGGTTGGACTGGTGGCACTATTCTTTTTAAACAATCCTGAACCAAAAAACAATCAAACCCTCAATGACTATTTTCGTGACACGTGGCAAAGCCTGAAAAACATGAGAATGATCGGCTTGTTTCTCATCAGCATCCTTGTTTTCATTATTCTTTACGGCTCGTATTTGACGTATTTTCCATTTCTTGTCGGGCAGACTTTTTCTCAGCCGCCTTTCGTTATCGGGATCATTATGGCGAGCATGTCTTTTACAACGGCAATCGCATCTTCCCAACTGGGAAGGCTGGCAAAAAGGTTTTCTGCTTCTTCACTCCTTGGCGCTGCATCCGGATTCTATGCGCTGGCGCTTGTTATTGTCCCGCATGTCCACCGGGTTTGGCTTCTCCTCATCCCGACGGTGATTTTTGGCATGGGACATGGAATTCTTATTCCGAGTTTGCAAACTATGCTTGCGGAACTGGCGCCCATGAACCAGCGGGCAGCAATCATGTCAATAAACGGCATGGTTTTGAGAATCGGTCAAACCCTTGGTCCTATTTTTATGGGAATGTTTTTTGCTGTTTTTTCAATTTCAGGTGTGTTTTATGCGGGGGCCGGAGCGGCGATTTTGATACTGTTTTTGGTTATGACCACGTTGAGATAATGTGTCGGGATGCTCTGCTATAAATGAACGGGGCAACAATAAATTGTTCTGATCAGACTGTGTGAAAACAGTGAAAATTATGTCATTGCGAGGAGTGCCGCCTTAGCGGCGCGACGAAGCAATCCCCTGAATATCAGCAGGTTCCGAGATTGCTTCGCTTCGCTCGCAATGACAAAAAGTACAAGGAATTTGGTTTCACACAGTCTGTGATGTTTGGGGCAAGAGCCATTGGATGAATTGATACTGGATTTTGGCTACTGGATTTAAATCAAAAGCAGTTTTACAAAGTCCAATATCCAGTTTTAAGAATCTTTTAATAGAGAAAAATTATTGGACTCGTAATCCAGGATTGGTGCAGATAAACGGGCATCCACTCAATAATTTATCGGAAATGAGATGCAACGCATTTTTATTGGGTCATTAGCCTTCAATTGCCAATCAGTTACAAATTGATGAGATAAAGTGCGTCGCATCTATACCCCAATTTTGGAGCGGATACATAAACGGTTTAATAAATTACTTCCGTTTTAAATTTTCCTCTGGGCTGAATATGTAATTTCCAGAATTCTTCTGCAATGGATGTCGGGTTGTATTTTTCATGATATGATCGGACGAATTCTCGTACCGTAACGGTTGCGACATGGATGCCCTCGGTTTTGAGTTCCTGCGCAAAGGTATGGGCCAGGCTTCGAATGCCGGCCTTGCCAATGGCAAGGGAAGTATAGTCTTTGTAGGGGCGGATGGATAAACCACCGCCGGTATAGATAATTGTCCCCTTTTTATTCGCTGCCATTGCCGGTAAAACTTCCTGCGTTGCTACCAGCGCGCCGGCAACATTCACTTTAAAATCATTAACCAAGTCATCAAATGTTATTTGTGAGGGAAAAGCGGCAACGACATTGGCGGCATTATATACCAAAACATTTGTGTCACCAATTTCCTCTTTAATTTTTGCCATTGCGGATTTTAATGATGCTTCGCTGCACGCGTCCGCTATAAAATATCGGGCATCGTATCCCATTTTATTTAATTCCGTTTGGTTATGTTCCAGCTTTTTTTTTGTCCGGGAAATCATTGCCACAGAGAATCCTTCTTTTGCAAATCGTTTGGCAACGGCGAGACTAATTCCCTGCCCCATACCAATGATCGTCAAAATATCATTCGTCATACTTTCCTCCTTGGTGTTTTATTTTTCAACTTGAAAAAAAGTCTAAATATTCCTCGTCTTGCAACTGTTGTTGCAGGAAAAGATTTTGAATCCATTTTGTTTTTGCAACATCAAATCTTTTAAACTTGAAAGGAGATTGTAAATGATCATTCTATATATTGTCGGCGGACTTGTCGTTGCGTTTTTACTGTTTCAGTATTCTATGGTTTTTAAAATGCGTTTACAAAAGGGCAAGCCTGCGCCGGAAGTCGGTGGAAAAGCAGGAAGAGCAATCCAGGGAGGGAGGAAAGCCCTTTTTTATTTTTACAGTCCGGGCTGCCGCGCTTGCAAGCAGATGACGCCGATAATTGAAAAGTTATCTGAAAATAATAAAAGCATTGTTAAAATAGATATTTCACTGGACATGACGACGGCGAAGAAATTTGGCGTTATGGGTACGCCGTCTACAGTGCTTGTGCAGGCCGGAAAAATTGCCGAGTTTCTCGTCGGCCCGCAGACGGAAGACCGGATATTGGCTTTACTCGGGAAATCCTGATTGTGGCGAAGCGAAAGCCAACTATCCCATCCTTGGACTGGTAGAAAAGTCCATTCATCCGCGAGGGAAATTAAAGATCCCAATTTCGGCGTTCCTCCTGCAAGATTCTTCAGATTGGACACAGATTAACGCCGATGCTCGCTGATGAAGTTTTTTAAATAATATTATCGTTTTTAAATCAGCGTGTATCTGCGAAAATCCGTGTCCGAGAATAAAGTGTTTGCACATTACTTTTATTTTTTATCAACAATTTTATCTGCAAGAATTTGCAGAGATTGTCTGTCCGGCTTTAGATTTTTGTTCGCCGTGAGCGGCCATTCAAAAAAATAATCGGGGATTTTGAATTTTGGCAATGCCTTTTCCAAGCGCTTTTTCAGCACGCTGTTTTTTATTTTTTTTCTATATTGAATAAAAGCTGCCGGTCGTTTTCCAAATTCCTTGTCATTAACGGGCACGACAATGGCCGCGGCAATTTCATCCAGTTGCAGCAGATGCCTCTCAATCTCTTCGGGATGAATGTTTTCGCCGCCGGATATGAACATATTGTCTTTTCTGCCGATAACGTGCAGGTATCCGTCCTTGTCCAACTCGCCCAAATCTCCACTGTGAAACCAATTGTCACCGTCACTTGCCGATTTACAGATTCCATTTTCCATATAGCCCTGAAAAAGCGTTTCCCCGCTAACCAGAATTTCTCCGTCCGCTGCAATTTGTAATCTTCGGTAGGGAAGAAGTTTTCCTGAAGTGTACAGGTGCTGCACACTGTCTCCCGGCTGTGTCGTGGTAATTTGTGACGACATTTCGGTCGAGCCGTAGCTTGTGAATATCGGCAAATCGTTTTTCACAGAACTTTTAATTAATGATCCGGGAATGGCGCTTCCGCCAAGAAGGATTGCTTTTAGAAATTTAAAGCCTGTGGATAGAAAATTGTCAAGCAACCGATACAATTGTGTAGAAACGAGACTGAGATGTGTTACCTGCAAACCGGTGAGATTGTCTTGCAACGAAAGCTGCGGGTTCGGTATGGCAATGCTGCCGCCGCTCAAAAGAGAACGGAAGATAATGGCGATCCCGCCAACATGATAGAGCGGGAGTGACAGTAGCCAGCGATCTCCGGGTACGAAAGGAATGTTTCTGTTGGAGCCCAATGCGCTATAATAATGATTTCCGATGGTGTGCACAGCGGCTTTTGAAGCTCCCGTGCTCCCGGACGTGAAAATAATCGTCGCCGTTTGATCCGCTGTAACGGTAAATTTGCTGTCTGCAAAAGAACGGACAATAGAATTTGGTTGCATCAAATTTTCTAATGAAAGGATTTTGGACGGATAAGTGAATTGTTCCTTTGAAAATTTTTCAGAAAGAATCAGGTTTTTGCAATTTATGTTTTGCAGCGCCTCATCGACCTGCGCTCCTGGCCAGCGCGTGCTGAGAGGAACCGCTGTAACACCCGATTTCCACAAGGCCAGCAAGAGAATAATATATTCAACACTCGTATCGGCAAGGATGGCAATTCTGTCACCGCGTTTCATTCCATTGGCGGCGAGACGTTCCCCGGTTTCAATGACGGAGTGTAAAAGCTGCGCAAAGGTTAATACACGGCCCTCTGAGATAATCGCCGGTTTTTGAGGGGATTTTTCAAATACAGTAAAAATTATTTCTTTTTTTGCCAATTTGGAATTGCCGGTTATTTGGGTAAATTCCCAACGGATGAACAATGAATATTTTCAGGGCAATCATTTTGTCGTCAAATCGTTTTGCCTGAAATAATTTTGCTATTAATTTTGGCCTTTTTTTGCCCACCACACCAGAAACCTGCCGAGTGTTTTTAAGCTGAAATAGCGTATATTTCCCAGCCATTTTGAAACCCGGCCTGTCCATTCTCTTGTGTTTTTCAGGTCGGGCTGCCATATCCGCTCTTTGAATTGATCGATGACCATTCTGTCACGAATCACCGCGATCAGTTCCTGTTGTGTTTTATAGCTCACATAGTCGAAATTTGAGGAGCCGAGAACGAGCGCCTCATCGTCGATCAGCATGGCTTTGAGATGTGTCATTTGATTTTTTAAAAGATGCAGATGAATCCCGGATCGTTGAATTTCCCAAAATGTATATTTTTGCATAATGGGTTTGTTATTATTCTCAGGAGCTATGATTCGTACATCCACCTGACGGCGAACGGCCCGGCGTAATTTTTCATAAAACGGAAATGAGAGATAGGGCGTTTCTATCAAAATACTTGCTTTTGCGCTGTCTATAATTTGAAAAAGTGAATGAAAAATTCTTTCATTCGACTGGCCGTCAAAAACGTAAAAATCAATATTCGGAAATGATTGAACCGTTGCGCGATTTTTTCCAGCCCAGGTGGCTAAATAATCATCGCGCAAAAAGGCTGCAATGTCTTCATCTTCTATCCGCAGCATCATGTCGTGCCAGGAAAAATTGTGGTCGCTGAAATTCACACCGCCAATATATGCAATCCGCTCATCGATAATGATCAGTTTTTTGTGATTTCTAATCATCAGCTTACTAAGCAGAAGGCCGAGCGGATTTATGTATTTGACCTTTATGCCTGCCCGGTTTAACCGAACAAATAGCTCGTGCGTTTCTTTTATTTCATCCCGGAAGGAGCGATTCAGCAAGTTTACGGGCGAATGTACAAATTTATCGCTGATCATGATTTTCGTATAAGAATCCACCATAATGCGGATGTCTTTGGCGTCGGATTGTAAAAGTGCGTTGCAGATACTTTTTCCGGCCTCATCTCCTTCAAAAGTCAT
>JAACEJ010000186.1 GCA_011682565.1 Actinomycetota bacterium
GGATGCTGTCGGTTTTGACCGTATCATTATTGAACCGGAAATCGTCGGTGATTTGACCTGGGCGAAAGCTTGGTATAATTCGGTACGTGGTAAAATTATAAGTGATTGGCGTTTAGATGGGAAAAAGCTATCCTTGCAAATTGAAATTCCTGCCAACACCACGGCAACGGTGTTTGTACCGGCTGTGAAAGAAACAAATGTAATAGTAAATGGAAAAAAGGCAGGCGAGTATGAGGGAGTCTGTTTTTTGAGATATGAAAACGGGAAATCAGTTTACAAAGTTGGTTCGGGGGGATATCAATTTGTATCCCGGTTGGCGAATTAACTTTGCAACGGATTAAGATCACAGAAATTTCAAATATTTAAAAATCGATAGGGATAGAACCAACCCCAAGGTGTCATTCAGAAGGAATCTTGTCGGGAAAACGCTGGATTTGGAATCTTTACAATTAAATCGTTGATCCAACAAGATTCTTACAAAATCGTCCGTGATCAACGGCGTACGTTCCGCAGTCCAAAAAGTGGACACCATGGAAAGAACCGGAAATCCTTCTGATGCGGGAAATGAGTCAGGACATCGGTCCCAATAAGCAAAATGCCCGCAACTCACAAAATGCAGCTTTTCTCGTGCCAACAGGGATTAAAATCATTTACCGTAACGTGGTATAGTGAAAACGACTCTGGAAAATCAGTAGCATCCGGCTTGTATTTTATTTGTATTAATAATGGTAAAAAAACAATGGCGCAGCGGGCGCTGTTACTGCGATAAAAGAAACAGAGCTAAATCAATATTTCAGTTCTTTTCACTCGTCGACCTGGAGGTCGACGTTACGCCAAGGGGAGAGATAAAAATACCCGGCAGAATTTGATCGTTTTCACACAGGCTGGAGAGCATGGGAACGACCGTGGCTTTTCTTTTTTGAACTGAATGATATTTTTGCTATTTTGTAAAAACCTGTAAAATACAGCTAAAAAGGGGTTTTATCATGTTGCCGAAAATCGTCATTATTTTTTTTGTTTTGTCAGCGTCGCCGGTTATGGCGCAGCAAAATACTGTTCAGGACACGACAAAAGCCGATACCTTGCACGCTTTGCAAACATCGACAAGTCAAGGGCAGGGAATACAAAAGCCTCGGGTTGATTGGGATAGACGTATGCCGTGGATTATTGCCCTCGCTGTCTTACTCTTCAGCGTCTTTACATATCTCACCGGCAAAAGGCGCGAGCGAAGATTTGAGAGGGAACGACTGAAAGAAAGAGTGCGCTATGAGCAGGAGATAAAAAGTTTAAAGATCGAAATGGCGCGACAAAAGGCCATTGCTGAAGATGAAGGTCACCAACAACATCAAGATGCGGAAAGTCAAGAAACGGCCAGAACCGCCGAACAAATCCTCAACGACGCTTTAGTCTCCGAACTGGGCAGCATCCGTCTTCTCGGGTCGCCGGATATTCAAAACATCCCGGTCAGGCTGTTGCAATCCTTTGTCAATTTACGCATATCAGAATCCTGGCATTCGGAAGAGGCCTTTCAGCATCCGGGCCGGATGATGTCTGGCGAATTATCAGATCGCGATTTTTCACCGGATGAAATCATTAAAAGGGCTTTTTTGCACATGCGCATGCTGCTGATTATCGGCGATCCCGGTTCGGGCAAAACCACATTGCTAAAATACTATGCTATGAACTGCCTGCAAAACAATGCCCGCAAACTGGGGCTGACGGAAAATATCATCGTGCTCTATCTTCCCCTGCGCGACCTGGACATGTCGCAGACGCTCAGCGAAAACCTGGCGGCATGGGCGAAAAAACACGAGTGCGCAATCACAGAAAAGATATTTTACCGCTGGCTGCACGAACAGAACACCCTTGTTCTCTTCGATGGCCTGGACGAAATCAGCGACGTGCAAAAGCGCAAAGAGGCCTGCGACTGGATAGACGGCAAAGCCAACGGCTTGAAAAAGGCCAGTTTTATCGTCACTTCCCGCTGGACCGGCTACAGCAAGCTTGACGGCGTGCAGATCGGCTTTGATCACCTGCGGGCGGATATTAAAGAGTTCAATTGGGAGCAGCAGCAGAAATTCTTGTTCAAGTGGTTTCGCGCCGTCGCCAATGTGGAGCCGCCTTCGCAGGACGCGCCGCCGGCCTGGCGCGAGCAGCGCATAAAAGAGGGCGAACACAGAGCGCAGGAGCTTGTCGATTATCTGGCCCGGGATGAAAACAAGGCCGTGCGCAAGCTCGCCGATTCCCCTCTGCTGCTGCAGATCATTGCCATTCTCGGCCGCGAGCGCGCCTTTCATGCCAATGACCGTACCGAGCTTTTTCGCGCTGCGCTGCACTATTTGCTCGATTTCAGAGACCGCAAACGCCATCTCGACCCCAAGCTGCCGGCCAAACAGGCGGTGCGGGTGCTGGCGCCGACGGCGCTGTGGATGCAGCAGGACATCGGCCGCGATGATGTATCCAGGGCAAAAATGCATGACTATATGCAGCCGCTCATCAGACCTGAAAAGGAGAATTTGTCGGCACGAGAATTTTGCAAAAACCTCTGCGATCGCGCCGGCATCATCGCCGAGCTCGGCGACGAGGACTATATCTTCCGGCACAAGTCCTTCCGCGAATACCTGGCCGGACTGCACAGCGTCAAAAAAGCCAACGAGGCGGAGTTTCTTACGCAATTGGCTTCGCACCTGGGCGACGACTGGTGGGAGGAGCCGCTGCGCTTCTTTATGGGCGAGGCCGACGCAGACCTTTTTGATGATTTCATGAAAGCCCTGTTTCATTCTCCGGCGACAGAGGATTTGGAAGATAACCAAGGCGCGCAGAATTTACTCGAGCACTTGGTTACCGATGCGCCGGCGAAAAAGACGCACGCCCTGGTCAAGAGACTGCATGACGCCTCGGCTAATGAAAACCAGAAACGCTACATTCTCAACTGCCTGAACGCCATGGCCACCGAAGAGGCGAAGAATGTTATCCGCGCTTTTGCGCAGACCGGCGCCGGCGCAGCCGCAGCCCACGCCGGCGACCTGGCGGCGCAGTTTGAAGAACCGAAAATTGCCGCGATTTCACAGCAAAAAATCGAGATTTTTAAATCCCTCCCCCCCTCATTCCGCAACCCCTTTGAAGAAAACGCCGAATACATCCGCATCCCCGGGGGCTCTTTTCAGTTTACGGTGAAAAAACAAAAAGTCTCTGTCCCTGACATCTATTTCGCCAAACACCTTGTGACCAACAAGCGCTATAACCGCTTCATCGCTTATCTCAGGGGCAAAGCCGGTGAGTTGAATGAATTGCTGCCGACAAACGCCTTTGCCGATGAGATGCTGCGTTTTGCCGCACATGTAAAAGGCTACAAAGAATATTTGACGGGCGACCCCAAGCAATGGCCGGGCACGCTGGCCGCAAAAGAAGACCGCAAAAAATTCCTCGGCGACGACCAGCCGGTGGTGCGCGTGTCCTGGTACGCTGCCATGGCCTACGGCCTGTGGTTGACATTACTGCGCGCTGCCTCAGAAAAAGGCGGCCCTGCGACGCTGGACGATGCTAAAATACATTATCGCCTGCCGCACGAAAAAGAGTGGGAGTGGGCCGCGTTCGGCAATGCGGACGGCTCTCTGCGCCCCTATCCCTGGCCGGAAGAAAAGGGCGCCGAACTGACGCCCAAGCTGGCGAACTATGGAGGAAATGTCGGCGCCACCACCCCGGTGGGCCGCTACCCTGACGGCGCCACGCCGCACGGGCTGATGGACATGGCCGGCAACGTGTGGGAATGGCAGGCGAATCCAGACAAACAAGACCGTGCGGCGCGTGCGTTGCGCGGCGGTTCGTGGTACCTCAATGATGACGTTCTGCGTTGTCCCGCTCGCGGCGACTTCAATCCCGATTTCAACTGGAACAACATTATCGGGTTTCGCGTCGTGCTCGCCGAGTCAAAGGCTCTTGATACTCTGAATCTCTGAGGTTCTGAAACTCTGAAAGGAAAATATTTTTTATGGCAGAAGAGATGTTAATCTTGAAAAAGGCGTATGATTTTTGTAAATGGTTGCTGCATCATACGGGAAAATTTCCAAAATCGTACCGCTTTTCCGTGGCGGTGCGGATTGAAAATGCAATGCTGGATTTTATTGAAAGCATCACGGTTGCCAATAAGAGGCGGGATAAAATGCCTCTGCTAAAAAGAGCGGATGAGGCGTTGGCGCGTTTGCGGCTGGTTTTTCGTCTGAGTTATGAAATGCAGTTTATCAATTTAAAATCATACGAGCACGGAGGCCGGCAAATTGCCGAATTGGGCAGGATGCTTGGCGGCTGGCTGAAAAATCCAACCAAATAAAGGAAAGGAGCCAAGTTGAAGTGCGGCGCGTGCGTTGCGCGGCGGTTCGTGGAACAACAATGATAATAGGTTGCGCTGTCCCTCCCGCAACAACAACAATCCCGATAACAACTGGAACAACAATATCGGTTTTCGCGTCGTCCTCGCCGAATCATGCTCAGAAAGGTGCTCATTCCAGATGCCGTTGTTTTACGGAACACCGGACTGTTGTTTGCGCATGACATGCGGCTCCTTCCCCTCCGTCCCAAGTTGTACTTGGGACGGAAGGAGCAATGGAAGCTGAGTTTCCTCTAATCCATGCACGCCAGATCAAACATGGAGTGCAGAATAAAAGTTCTGCTCCTGTTTTGTCTGTTTACCACCAAAAGAAAAGGGGGTTGCTATGCGCAGTCACTACAGAATAAATGAAAAGGATGGCGTTTACTTTGTCACCTCGACCATTCTTCAATGGATCCCCATATTTACTTCCAAAGTTTATTTTGATATTCTCATCTCTGCCATTAAATATTGCCAGGAAAATAAAAATCTTTTCGTTTATGCTTATGTCATACTTGAAAATCACTTCCACATGATCTGCTATGCGCCAGAGCTTGGCAGGATTATGCAGTCTTTAAAAAGACATACAGCAAAAATGATTATGGACCAATTGCAAAAAGAGCAAAAATCATGGGTAATGAATTTGTTGAGCTATTATAAAAAACGGCATAAACACGAAAGTATTCATCAATTATGGGAAGAAGGGTTTCATCCTCAACAAATATTGAATGAGGAAATGTTAGTACAAAAAATTGAATATATTCATTATAATCCGGTCAAAAGAGGATATGTTTTGAAACCGGAATATTGGGCTTACAGCTCAGCCGGGGATTTTTACTTGAACGAGGAAGGCTATATTAAGCTTCAAGAGTTGCCTGTATAAGTTTCGAAGCAAAGCTTCTTCTATTAATTGCGTCCCAAGTACAACTTGGGACGCAGGAAAAATACGCTGTAGAACCGGCAGTCTCTTTTCGCTATTTTTTTTCAGTCGACAATGATCATATAAAATGCTATATTCAATTTTGGAGAAAAAAATGATAAAAAAAATTGCTTTCATAATCCTTCTTTTTGCGGTAATTCTGTTTTCATCCTGCGGCAAAAAAAATCAAACGCCAAATCCTAAAATGATTTGTTATTCGGCTTTTCCTACAAATTATTTCAATGACCACGCGCAGGATGTGGCCAAAATTTACGACGGTTTCTTTTTCGTCGTTGGGTCGTGGAACGACGGCGTCGCCGGTCGTCTCGGCATGGATGGGCAGGCGCCAAAGGATACAAGCTGGAAAAACCTTTTACAAAAAAATATAACAGCGCTGAAAAAAGCCGGCGTTACGGATAATTTGCTCGGAGTCTATTTTCCGTCAAACGGAGAATGGCCCTCTCCACAAACGCTGCTTTCGGCTGCCTATACCAACAAAATGGCCGAACACTTTGCCGTGCTTGCCAAGGCTGCCAAAGAGATGGGTTTTCGCGGCATCAGCATTGACACCGAGTATCCCTATCCCCGTTACGAAGTGGATAATGATATTTACACTTTTGACGGCTATACAGCCGAGGACCTGATGAACGTTGCGGAAAAACAGGGCCGCATTGTTATGGCGGCGATTCTGGATCAATTCCCGGATGCGGTTGTTTTTAATCTCCCCGGCGTCCTGCGCTGCCGGCCGATTGAACGCCGGTTCCAGCTCGGATTGATAAAAGTGATGGCTGAGCACAATGCCCCGGGCGGCTTTCATGTGGGTACCGAGTACACTTACGGCATGCGTGATCCGGTGACGGACCTGGCGACCAGCCGTTTTGAGGATCCGTCCGTACCGTTTTTGATGAATGAAAAAACGGCAAAATATTGGCGGGAAAAATGTACGATCGCGCCGGGCGTGTGGCCGCTGCACATGGTGGAAACCGGCAGTTCTCACTATCCCATGCAACCGTGGAAAAAAGAAGTCGCCCAACTGCGCGGACAAATGGCGCGACTGCGTTCCGTGGCCAAACGCTACATCTGGTCGTACAGCGGCCACCCGCTCTGGTACGTGTATTCACCCGAAATTGAAACGAAATACGGATTAAAGAAACAAACGATCAAACAGGATGACGTCGATGTTCGCGACTGGCAGCAAATTTTGCAGGACAAGCCGGATTTGGACGATCCCGGTTTGTTACAACTCGTTGACAAAATAAAAGCTTTTGATCGCGGCCAACTCGACGGCGAAGGACTGTGTGATGCTTTTGGAACGCCGGCCCGCTGGTGGGTTTTGGGTATGCTGGCCAATCCGCACACGCAGCCCGCTTTTGCTGCGGTGCGCGCCGTGCTGGAACCTGTCGACACTTATACAAGTCATTTCGGACGTGACCAGGTGGTGCGCTGGTTTGCCTGGGATAATCTCGATCCCCGCGGCGTCATCGGCATGAAATACTTGTTCGACTGGCAGAACACGGATTCGTCTTCCGCACATCTCGTTTCCTTTGTTCATTCGGAAAATGAACACAAGGCGTTTCTCCATGTCGGCTGGGATGACGGTATTATCGTTTATCTCGGCAATAAAATTGTCTTTGACCGGCGGAATTATCCCAAGCGCGGCAAAGGATTGTTGTAC
>JAACEJ010000187.1 GCA_011682565.1 Actinomycetota bacterium
AAATCATCGAGTTTCTGTTAAAAACCCCATCTTTCCTTAACTCATAATGCCGCTTTTCAAGATTTGGGCAACGAATGGAAAAGATGAATATCAACACCTTCTCCATCCGTTTGCCGTTTTTTGGGGGCTTTTTTTTCATAAAACTTTTGACACTACCACAAATGATTTTCCGGGATTTTTTCCCAACTATTTATAATGGAAAACCAACATCTTTTTTGAAAAAGACTTGCCGCCCATAAACCCTTGATAGAGATAAACGCCATTCGGCACAATATCGCCGCAATCATTTTTGCCATCCCATTTCATTGTAAATTCACCCGGCCAATAATAGTCATTCGCAAGCTTTCTGACTTTTTGACCAAGAATGTTATAAATTGTGAGTTGAAAAAACCCCGCTTGCTTTATTCTAAACTGAATCGAGGTGTTACGATGAAATGGATTCGGGAAGTTTTGATACAGGACAAAGCCAGGAGAATCACTCATTTTTTCCGTATTAACAAGTTGACTTGTATCGAGGCGATACACGCCGCCCGATTTTGTCCCGGCAAACAGCGTCGGCTGGGGGCTTTCGCTGTAACTCAAAGTTAAAATATGCTGAGGAAAGTTTTCGTTAAAAATTCTAACCCAATGATCTCCCAGATCATTACTCAAAAAAAGTCCGTTGCTCGTGCCGATGATAATCGATGCACCCGAAATGTCGGTTATAACATTAACGGAAATATTGCCCTCATCAAGAAAAATCTTTTCCCATGTTTGGCCGGAATTAAAACTTTTGTAAAAACCGCTGCCCTGAGTAGCGGCAAAAACAATTCCGGGATTGCCTGGCATAATGAACAAATAGCCGGCTGGAATTTCATTCGCCGTCCATGTAAATCCACCATCAAAGCTTTTGACAATAACTTTTCGTCGTCCCCAATCAATTCCTTTTTCCTCAGCCAAAAAAATAACATTATCACCCAAGGCAAGAGCAATTTGGTTAATTGAATGACAACCCGGTAGATTTCCGAGCTTTTCCCATGTCTTACCTAAATTGACACTTTTATATAGGTTATTTTTTCCTCCGGCAAATATTGTATTGCGATTTTCCGTACTAAATGTTACTGAATAAATGGACTCGTCCGGTCCGGACTTTTGCCAACTTTTGCCTCCATCAAAACTGATCCGGGGGCCGGTGTCGAAAAAGTCAGACCCGGCAATAAGAATTTGTGACGAATACGGACTTTTTGCAAATCCGCGGATTCCTCTGCTCAAAAACTGTTTTCGCCATGTGGATGAACTATCCTGCCATGAATAGAAATTGGCTCTGGCTATTCCATCATCGCATGTAACGGCATAGACAATCGAAGCGTCTTTCTGATCGGCAGCCAATCCGATGATATCCGTACCGTTCAGGCCGGCGCTATTATTGAGAGGAAATTTTCCGGAGAAATCGCAGGAATAGATGCCATCTCGCGTACCGGAAAAAAGTCTCCTGTTGCCGGCGATACAAAGGCTTCCGCCTGCAATTCCGGCAATCTGCCAGTGGTCGCCCCCGTCATCGCTGACCAACAAGCGCCATTCATCATTATTGCTTCTGAAAACCCGATTGCCATAGGCAAGGACCCACGAAGTCCAGGGTGCTTGCGGGTTAACCGGCAGAGAGTTTTTTGCCTGCCAGTGTTCGCCGTTGTCAATGCTTTTAAAAACGCCCTCGCTGGTAGCCAGATAAATGATATTTGTATTTTTCGGATCAATGCTCATCCACTGCGGATTGCCGGCGACAGCAACCGATAATTCCCAGGTCTGCCCATAGTCCCGGCTTCGATAAAACCTTTCATTATTCAAAGCGGCATAGATTCGAGCCGGATCTTTTGGATCGACTGCAATTGCCCACGCAATATAGTTCTTGGTGATGTTTAAATTTGTCCAGCTATGACCTCCATCTTCCGATTTATAAGTACCACCATTTGCACCAGATGAAGCAATATATATTCGATCTGAATTCTGCGGATCAATGACTATTCTGTGTACGCTGCTTGATCCCCAACCTGTATTCGACCAGGTGCGGCCGCCATCAATCGATTTCAGCAAGGCGTATGCGCCAGGTATGTCCGGAGAAATACCCGCATAAATGATATCGGCGTTAAAGGGATCCACCGCAATGGCCAGAAGTGTACCCCGGACCCAACCGGCAAGCGTCCATGTGTTGCCCGCATCTATGCTTCTGAATAAACTACCGCTGCGCATTGCGGCATATAAAACATTGGAATCCGAAGGAGCTGTCGTAATCATCTCAACCAGCCCGCCTTCAGGACCTATAGATCGGTATTCCTGAACGAAAGCGGTGCGAACGGCAAATAAAGTCGATAGAAAAACTATTGCTATTTTTATCTCTCCAATTCTCCAAAATATGCCGGGCGCTTTTTTCTGCCGATATTTCTCCTCCTTCAATCCAGGCGACCTGCAGTTTGGAACAGATGACATTCTCCTATCTTTCAATCCGCGTTCCTTTCGGCGTCGGCGATTGATAGGGTGGGTAGGGCAGTTCATCAGGGACCACGACCACGCCCGTCGTCATCTTGAAGGGCGTGCCCGCCGGACCTTTGAAAGTCACTTCACCCATAAAAGCTTTCCACCCCTCTGGCGGAGCTTCCGCTTTGAGGTGGTATTTTCCATCGGGCGAAATCGGAATCATCCTGGAAGTCCAAGCTTTACCCACCACGTTGATGCGAAAATCCCGAGCCTTTGCGTTCACAGCCGACCACAGCCTCACCTCCTGCGGCGGAGAGGCCGGATCGGTTTCGATCAGAATCTCGCCATTCTGCACTTTCCAGTCAAATTTGGGCCGCGGCGTGTTCGTCACAATCGAGTTGAAAAACGCAATGAGCGTTTCCCCGGCGTCCGTGCCTTTGAGGGAATGGCCGGTGTTCGGCACGTAGCGAATATGCTTTTCGCCCACCAGGTCGTTCCAATAGAATTGCCAGGAATCGCTGACGAAAAACTCGTCATCCGCGGCGTTGATCAGCATTTTGGGCAGGGTGAGCATCTGGCGATAGGAATAGGGATCGACCATTTGCAGCAGACGGTCAAACTCTTCCGAACCGATCCATTCCATGATTCCCTCATTCACGTAATCTTCCACAGCCGCAGACCATTGGCCGTAAGCCCGCCAGTGATGCTGAAAGGAGGGCACCAGATTCAGCATGTCAATGACGATTGGAGCGATGGCAATCACGCGCTTGTCGGCAATGGCCGTGGTCCAGGTGGTCCAGCCGCGCTTGGAGCCGCCGGCAACCACAAAATGGTCGAGTTGAAAGGCCAGCTTTTTCTTCAGATACTCTTGCGCGGTATCCATAGCCCGTACCGCAGCTCTCGTCATCGGAAGTCGCGGCAACCATTCCACGTTGGCCTTTTGGGCACCGGCTTCCAGAAATTGGCGCCAACAAAAGGCGATGAGATGATCCTCAACTCGTCCGCCCTCATCGTCGTTCACAAAATCTACCGGCTGATTGGGGACGTTATGAAGATACATCGCAACCGATTTCGTCTTGCGAGCCAGCGTGGTGATGAGTCCGTCGGCATCGCCGGGTTCCTTTTCGTCGCGATTGCCGCCACCTATGAAAAGCAGGGCCGTGGCATGCTCCAGACTGTCCGGCACCACGATGTACAGCCAGTGCCACCATTCCGGCTGCCTGACCTCTTGTTTGGACAGCCACTGTCCCGAAACCATGCGCAATACATGTGTCTTATATCCCTTGCCCCGAACCACCTTGTGCAGTTCGTATCGATAGGTCGGATCCTTTTGCGAGGCATATTCTTTGAGCGGATTGTATTTGACTGTTTGTTGCCGATTAACAGCTTTACCACAACCGGCTAAAACCAGAGCAACCAGAAAGATTGAGAAATACCGAAGTAAACCGTAGCGTCGCATAATCACTCCTCATGATAAGTTGAAAGTAGTTGATAATTATACGCAAATGAGAGAAAAAAGGCAAGCCAAAGATTTCTATGGGAAACCTGAGGTTTCCAAAAAACTCTGGAGGCTGTCGGAAAAGCCCAATTGGATGAAACGAAGGGGATTTTCAACTACATCGTTTCCCGGGAATACCAGTTCTCTCTCCCTTATAAAGGAGGAGAGAACTACAGTCGACGGAAAATTTGTATCTTTACATTGAGGTTCGCCTTTCAAAGCCTTCAAGTACTTTTTCGACAGTCTCCTGAGATTTAGGCTCCATCGCCCACCAATAAGTGGGGTTTTACCTATACAACCACACAGCTCATAGGGATGCTTCCGGGCTGAGACGACGCCATGCGATAGACAGCATAAAAACGACTAAATTCTTGCAGTACAGCCCCTTTATGGGCTGCATTGCGGCGCCTTTATGCCCCGCACTCCGGTTATTCCTCCCATTCCGGAAACGCCACAATCGCATCCATATAATTATGTATCTTGTCCGTATGGCAATCCTCCTGCCAGACGCCGTATTGGAAATGGCGCGTCGATTCGCTGACCCGGCCATCGTCAAAGGTGGCGTACAGGCCATAATTCAGAGCCTGCCAGGCAATGCCCTTGAATTCATCGTCGCCGATAGCGGCAGAGTACATCGCCAAAACCGCTCCATACGTGGACAACACCCCGCCCCAGGGATTTTTGTCATAGTCCTGCTCGCCGCACACCGGCACGCCATCGGTCACACTGGTGAAATTTGCATTGACGAAATCGATGAGCGCCCTGGCGTGCTCCCGCCAGTCGGGATCGATGGCCTCTTTCTTTTCAATGAGATAGCGCGCCAGGTTCAGCGGCGCCCAGGCCGTGCGGTTGTTATCTTCTTCGTGGTCTTCAAAAAATTGCACCCACAACATGCCGTCGCTCTTAAGATTGGGAAGTTGATAATTTAAGATCCACTGCCATAACTTTTCCCTCGCCTCGTGAAACTCCTCGTAGCCCATGTCCAGCAATTCGTCGAACAGGCGCAGAATAAAGGACATGTTGCCGGAGACTTGGCCGCGGCCTTGTCCGGTGCGATAGTCGACGCGAAACGGCCAGGGCGAACGGCTGGCGTCCCCGTCGCGCATATTGGCGGCGAGAACGCGGGCGTTTTGCAGTGCTTGGTTCAAATAAGATTTTTCTTTCGTCTCCCGATAGAGCAGCGTCAGCGCATAGCCGGCAATGCCGGCCTTGTCCGGCTGCACTTCGTAGGGCAAATCACGCTGGCAACCGCAATCCGGCGGCTGTGGCACGGCGCCGGCCCAGCCGGTGGAACGGGAGAATCGGGGATATCTCCCCTCGTCCGGCGTGACCGCCTCTTTCACAAGATAGTCGCCCATATATCGCGCGAATCTCAACACTTTTGGGTTTTTCTTCCCGGTATAGCGATAATATTTCAGATAGGATATAATGCCCATACCGTTCTGCGTCGCCGGGATGAGCGTGGCCCAGTCGCGGAACAGCTTGTATTCGCCATCCATAAAAGTGTAATAGACAAAACGCGGGTAGCCCTTCTCAATGGGACAATTCAGGTACCAGTTCATCTCCCGTTCCATCGCGTCCCTCCACGACGTCCACGGCTGCAGGATGCCGTGTTCGTCGTAAACTGCTTTGTGCGAGCAGAGAATCTTGCCGCTATAGGTTTGCAGCTCTTTTTTGAGCGAAAGCTTTTTTCTGGGGAAGCGATAGACCTTCCACTCCGGAACGGCGTTGATGGCGTCGAGGAAATTGTGCACCACATCGGTGTGGCAGTCCTCCTGCCAACTGCCCTTTTTCCACCCTTTGGCGCCGCACAGCGCGGCCGGACCACCATCCGAATCGATAAAGTACTCGACCCAATTTAAATTTCGGTAAGCGATCTCTTTGTATTCCTCGCCACCACCTGCGGCATAAAACATGGCCGCCACGCCGCCGAGCGTGGAACAGGCGCCGCCCCAGGGACGCTTGTCCACATCCTGTTCGCCCATCAATAACACGCCGTCCGGCTTTTCGATACCAAAGTGCTCGATGGCAAACCGGATGCATTTTTCCGCCAGCGCTTTCCAGTCGGGATCGAGCGCCTCTTTCTTTTCGATGAGATAGCGCGCCGTGTTCAGCGGCGCCCAGGAGTTGCGATTATCGACCGGAGACATGTCTTCGAAAAACTGCACCCACAGGCTGGCGTCGCGGCTTTCCGGTGCGGGAATCTGCACGTCGCGAATCCAGGCCCATAGCTCGTCGCGTGGTTTCCTGAATCGGGTATAACCTTTTTCCAGCAACGCATCGAACAGGCGCAGGATGTAGACCATATTGCTGCTGCGTTCGCCCCAATATTGGCCGGTTACTGCGTCGACCCGGAACGGCCAGGGCGAACGGGTGGCATCGCCCTGGCGCATGTTTTTCACCAGCACATCGGCGTTGTGAATGGCCTGGTCGAGATATTTCTGTTCTTTGGTGGCATCGTAAAGCAGAACCAGCGCATAGCCGGCAATGCCGCCTTTGTCCGGCTCGATGACATTTACGCCAAGCTTTTCATCGCCCTGGGCGCTGCGTGTGATGGGAAAATCCGTGTTATACCCGGTGGAGCGGGTGAACCGCGGATAGGCACCGTCATCCGGCGTCAGCGTTTCGTTAATCAAATAATCGCCCATCAGCCGCGCCATTTTTAATATTTTGGGATCGGCGCGACCGGTGTAATAGTAATATTTGATATAAGAAATGATGCCCATGCCGAGCTGGGTGCAGGGGATAGTATCGGTGCGATAGGGTTTGTAATTTTCATCCATAAAAGTCGTGTAAATGAACACCGGATAGCCGTGTTTACCGATGGGACAATTCAGGTACCAGTCCATTTCCTTGCGCAGCGCCCATGTCCACGGCGTCCAGGGCAGCAGCTTGCCGTTTCCGTTATACACGGCTTTGTGGAAACCGATTTTTTGCGGCAGCGTGGTTCCTCGCTCTTTTGCCGGACTGATGCCGGGCAGAAGGAACAATAA
>JAACEJ010000188.1 GCA_011682565.1 Actinomycetota bacterium
GATTTTCGTTCCTATTCCCGCGCTTCCATTAAAAGAAGAATATTGCACAGGCTGGCCATTTCACGGCTGAAATCAATTTCCGAATTGCAGCACCGTGTTCTTTATCATATTGAATCTTTCGAAAAGCTTCTCATGGATTTTTCCATCAATGTGACGGAAATGTTTCGTGATCCGGAGTTTTACAAGACTCTTGTGAAAGAGGTCATTCCGGTACTGCAAACATTTCCTTATATAAAAATATGGCATGCCGGATGTTCCACCGGAGAAGAAGTGTATTCGATGGCCATTATCCTCAAAGAGGAAGGACTGTACGACAGATCGCAGATTTATGCCACAGACTTTAATGAGGATGTTTTACGCCAGGCAAGGCAGGGTATTTTCCCTTTAGAGCGGATTAAAGATTATACCTATAATTATCAAAGATCAGGCGGAAAAGAATCATTTGCAAATTACTATACCGCAAAATACGACTCGGCAATCGTGGATCAATCATTGAAAAAAAACATTGTTTTTGCCGGCCATAACCTTGCGACTGATGGCGTCTTTGGTGAAATGAACATGATTGTTTGCAGAAATGTGCTCATCTATTTCAAAAAGAATCTGCAAAATCATGTTCTGGGCTTGTTTAAGGCGAGTCTGCGTCATCATGGTTTTCTCTGTCTTGGCACGAAAGAGAGCTTGATGTTTACCGAACATGAAAATGATTTTGAACCTGTTGCCGGCAAGGTAAAGATTTATCGAAAAAAAATAAAGACCCCGGAAAATGAAGCATCGATCTGATTTTGAGGCAATTGTACTGGGTGTCTCCACCGGTGGCACAAAAGCACTTCGCATGATTATACCGAATTTGCCATCGACTTTTCCATTGCCAATTGTCATTGTACAGCACATCCATCCGCATTCAGACAGTTATTTTGTCGAGGATTTTCGACAGTGCAGCAATTTAATTGTAGAACAGGCAGAAGAAAAAGTTGAAATATTGCCCGGCCATGTTTATATCGCGCCTTCGAACTATCATTTGCTACTGGAATGCGAACGCACTTTATCACTGTCAGTCGATAAGCCTGTCAATTTCGCACGTCCTTCTATCGATGTGCTGTTTGATACAGCCGCAGAAGTTTTCAGAGAAAAACTTGTTGGTATCATCCTTACCGGCGCCGGTAAAGATGGAAGTGCAGGTGTTCGCAAAATCAAAAAAAATGGCGGATTCGTAATCGTTCAAAATCCCGATTCTGCGCAAGTTGAAACGATGCCCCGCGCTGCAATGAACGCAATAGATGTTGATCTTGTCATTCCTTTGGAAGAAATGGTGCCGACATTGTTGAGATTAACCGGAATGTTATAAAAATTATTACTCTAAAAACACGAGGTGACAAAATGAACAAACACGGACACAAGCTTTTGCTTTTGATTATTGGCAATGCGCTGCTTTTTCAGATGTTTGTAACAGGTGTTATTAGCGCAAACGCGAAAGCCGATAATAAACTCGCAGTAGTCATTACAGCGCAGGGTAATACGATTCACGTCAAAGGATACTGCGTTTATGTCAGGAACGGACAGGATGTTCGAAAAAAGCTTGAAAAGGATGACGCATGGGGTTGGAATTTTCATGGCGAATATATCAAAAAAGTTCATATACGAAAAATTAGCGGCGATGCATCATACCGTTTATACGTAATAGAAAATGACGAATACCTGTTTGAATCCGATTCGACAAGTTCATCCAAGCCGATTATTTATAAAAGGTGAAAAACAAAAGCCAATGGTCGTTCACGATAAAATAAAGATTTTGCTTGTCGACGATAACAGGAATAATCTGATCGCTCTTGAAAGCATATTGGAAAGTGAGGAAATACTTTTGTATTCCGTCACTTCCGGCAGCCAGGCACTGGAACTGATATTGGAACATGACTTTGCGCTCGTTTTGCTGGACGTTCAAATGCCGTACATGGATGGATTTGAAACAGCAGAATTGATGCGCGGCAGCGAAAGATCAAAGCATATTCCGTTAATATTTATCACTGCAATAAGCAAAGAGCAAAAATATGTTTTTAAAGGATACGAAGCAGGCGCAGTAGACTATTTGTTCAAGCCTATCGAACCGGAAATCCTTAAAAGTAAAGTCGATGTTTTCCTCGATCTCTATCGCCAAAGAAGAATCATCAGACAACAGTCCATCGATCTGGCGCAAAAAATAAATGAATTGAATAATGCTTTAAACGAACTGCAGAAAAAAGAAATATTATTAAAAGAGAAAAGCAATGATCTTGAAAAATCTAACAAAGAATTAAGAGACTTTGCATTTATTGTTTCTCACGATTTAAAGGCGCCTTTGCGCGGCATTAATTCACTCGTCGGCTGGATTGTGAATGAGTATCGTGGAAAACTGGATGAACAAGGGGAAGAATATTTATCGCTGCTTCAGAACAGGGCAAATCGCATGTACAATTTAATCGAAGGTGTTTTACAATATTCCCGTGTCGATCATATTGAAGATATCAAAATTGAAATCGACCTGAATATACTGGTGAGCGAAATCATCGATCTTTTGTCTCCTCCTTCTCATATAGATGTGGAGATTGTTGGCAAGCTGCCATCAATCGTCACTGAAAGAACCCGCATCACCCAGATTTTTCAAAACCTCATCAGCAACGCGATAAAGTACATGGACAAGCCTCATGGAAAAATCAGCATTTCATGCACGGAGAATAGTGAATTCCGGGAATTTCATATCTCTGATAACGGCCCCGGGATTGATAAAAAGTATTTTGATAAAATATTTCAGATTTTTCAAACATTAACATCCGCAGATAAATTGGAAAATACCGGCATTGGTTTAACAATCGTAAAAAAAATTGTTGAATATTATGGTGGCCAAGTTCGAGTCAGTTCGATTGTCGGACAGGGCAGCACTTTTACCTTCACATTGCCAAAGGGAAATAATGTTTTCAAACCACATAAATCGACTGACGTGTTGGTCGCTACGGCTGAACAAAATGAGAGGTGGTAATAATGTATAATATCTTACTCATTGAAGATGACATCGTGGATCAATTCGCAATAAAGCGTGCAGTTGAGCAGGATCCGGAATACTCTTACACAATGGCCTCGAGCCTCAAAGATGCACGGAAAATTCTGCATGCGCAACAATTTGACGCCATCATTACCGATTACGCCCTCGGTGATGGTACGGCGCAGGAAATACTCAACTCCAAAATTGACACTCCGCTCATCATCACAACAGGTGCCGGAGATGAAGAAATTGCAGTCAAGGCGATGAAAGCGGGCGCTTATGATTATCTTGTCAAAGACAGCGACAGAAATTACCTCAAGATTTTGCCCATCACCATCGAAAATGCCATTCAATATAAAAAAGCCAAAGAGAACGAAGACTGGCTGCGTTTGGTCGAATCCGCTCTGCTAAATGCTTATGGTGCCGTCATTATCACGGAAACCGACCCGGAAAAGCCGGTAACTCCGAAAGCAATTTATGCAAATGAAGCTTATACAAAATTAACGGGTTTTAAGGGCAATGAAGTAAAAGGCAAACCATTTCCATTTTTAAAAGGCGTCCAGAACAATACTGAAATCGCAAAAATAAAAAAAGCCGTTAAAAATGAAAAGTCGGTCACCACTGAAATCAAAGGACTCCACAAAAACGGCTCAATTTATTGGGCGGAACTGACTCTCGTTCCTGTGCTGAATCGTGAGGAAAAACATAGCCATTGGCTTTACATTATGCACGATATAACGGCACATAAGCTTTCAGAAGAACTGCTCCGCCAGAGCAAAGAAAGATTGGACATCATTCTTCACAGCATCGGCGATGGCGTTGTTGTTATCAATGAAAACCAGCAAATAATGCGCATCAACTATAAAGCAAAAGAACTGCTTGGAGTGACACAGACCCAAGTGATAAATAATAAATTCCTGGATACGTTGAAACATTGCGGGGAAAGCCGGAATGACATTTTACAAATATTAAACAGACGATTTTTTGCAAATTATGAACTGCATCTCAAAAAACCGCAAAATCGTATTTTATACCTCACCGGTAATACTTTTTCCGACATCCATGGAAAATCCAGCGGTAAGGTGATCATCATTCGGGATGTAACCAAAGAAAAAGAAATTGCCCAAATGAAAAATGATTTTGTTTCCAATGTTTCTCATGAATTGAGAACGCCCCTGGCCTCCATCATTGGTTTTTCAAGCACTATCCGAAACGATAAGAATATGCCGCGAGAAATCCAGGAAGAATTTCTAACCATTATTTATGAGGAATCTCAAAGGCTGTCCCATCTTATCGAGGATATACTCAATTTATCACGTATCGAATCAGGATCAATAAAATCCAAGCGAAAAGACATCGACCTCGGAGCGATCATCAAAGAAGTCTTCGAAGGATACAAAATCCAGGCCGAGAAAAAGGGACTGGAACTTTCATATCAAATCGAAGAAAATCTGCCCACGCTTTATGCCGATGTCGATGAAATAAAACAAATTCTGATAAACCTAGTGGGAAATGCAATCAAATTTACCGACAATGGAGGTATTTTCATTTCCCTGACAAAAGAGAAGGCTTTTCTGATTCTCAAAGTTCAGGATACCGGGATCGGCATTCCTCGATGCGACTTTGATTTGGTTTTTGAGAAATTCCATCGTGTGGAACGAGTGGGAAGGCAAATCGAAGGGACTGGGCTGGGACTTTCAATCGTCAAAGAAATCGTCAATCTGTATAATGGCACCATAAAAATTGAAAGTGAAGAAAACAACGGCACTTGTTTTAAAATCAGTTTTCCAATTTCATAAGGAGCAAAACAATGAGAACCCCCAAGATTTTGGTTGTTGAAGATGCAAAAGCAATGCTCATATTAATGAAGTATCATCTGAAAAATGCAGGGTTTGATCTCTGCACTGCTGAAAATGGGCTGGAAGCACTACAAGTTTGTGAAACAGTAACACCCGATTTGATCATCTCCGATATGATGATGCCGATCATGGGCGGAATCGAATTCCGCAAAAAACTGCAAAAAAACGAAAGGCTTCGGGACATTCCTTTTATCTTTCTTACTGCAAAAGCACAGGTCAAAGAAGAACTTCAGGAGGCGAATCTCAAAATAACAGCGTATGTTAGAAAACCATTTGACCCGGATAAGCTTTTGGATGACGTTCAATCTATTTTGCTCAGCAAAGAAGCAGTTTAACGCTCTTGTCATTTTATTTTTTTCTCGGATAAGAACAAAATTGCACAAAGTAACTTGGACGAGTCATTCCGGCGCATCATGGACTCTCCAAACCATTGTTTTCAGGAGACTCCGGCATTCGCCGGAGTGACACGCCTTATTGTATTGGTAAGTCATTCCCGGCTTAAATCTCAAATTGCTATTTTGACCACCGATAAGTGAGATACGATTACCCCCCAAATTAATCCAAATCATCAAAATGAATGTTCGTATAAACATTGTTTTTTGCAATATATTTCTTAAATTGGGATGTTATAAATTTTCTGAAAGCCCGGCGGGATTGTGGAAAGAGAAGCAGCAAGCCGGTACAGTCGGTAATGAGCCCCGGCGTAATAAGCAGAACGCCGCCGATGAGAACAATCAATCCGTCGGTCAGGCTCTCGGTAGGAAGCTGTCCGCTATGGAGATCGGTTTGAATATTTTTCAACACAATGAGGCCTTGTGATCTGGCCATCCAGGCGCCAAAGAGGCCTGTGAACAAGACGAGCATAATCGTATCCAGAGCCCCAAAGTGCTGTCCCACTTTGATTAAAACATAGATTTCGATGAGGGGGACGATGGTAAACAAAAGTAAAAGTTTCGTAAACATAACAAGTCTCCGGTTTGATGCATAAATATACCCTGCAAAAATTCACAAAACAAGTTTTATCTTTTCCCCTGTTGATTCTGCTGCTCCTTTTGTGGGAATGTAAAACACCGTTTTCAACGCGCGAGCCCGAGCCGCCGAAATCAAAGCAGTCGAGTTGGGTTCCCCCGACATCGCCGATGATTGTGCTTTTTAATTTAACGAATGCCATTGCAGAAAAAAATGTCATCAATTACTCTCGCTGCCTGGCCGATACCGCCAATTCTTCCAAATCGTTTCGATTCATTGCCGAGCCCTCTGTCGCCCGCGCTAATCCGGGTTTATTCGATCACTGGAGCAACGCTGAGGAAATGAATTATCTCAACCAGATGCTGTCCTTTCTGCCAGAGGATTCGACAGGTCGGTTGGTTTTGAAAACATCCCGTGAGAATACTTTTCAGGATTCCGTTGTTCTTTTACAGGATTACACTTTAAAAATGCACCTGAAATGCGAAAACAACGATTGTCCCCGGGATATGCAGGGACAGGCGGAATTCAGGCTGATAAAATCAACGGAAGATTTATGGAGTATTTATCTTTTGAGTGATCGGGCCACGGGGCAGAAAAAAACGTGGAGTGAATTGCGGGCATATTTTGGCAAATAAAAACAAATAAATTTTATGAAACGTCGTCCAAGAAAAATTAAAACCAAAAAGAAAGGAACGTTCAAATTCTCCGAAGTAAAGTGGAGAAATGGATTGCTCCTTGCAGCCGTTGCCCTGGCAATAGCAAGATTTGTCATCGTGCCGCTGGCAACGCGCGGTCCTCGCCCAACACATTTATCCAGGGCAGAGTCGGTTCGGGTATCTATGGTGGTGGATGAAGTGCTTTCGGATTTTTACATACGGGACAACTGGCGTTTCAAAAAGAGAGATTATGTTGAAATTCATATTCCCGAAAAATTCAAATTCGTGAATTTTTATGTGGAACTCAACAAAAAGCTGAAAGCCATAGGAATTCGGGTTATCGAATGCTCTGAAAACCCGGTTCAAACCAAAATCACGATGACTTTGGGGTCAGG
>JAACEJ010000008.1 GCA_011682565.1 Actinomycetota bacterium
AGTCCGATTTGTTTGCGTAATGGTTTCCAGTTATCGCGATATGCCTTGCTGTTCACCGTTGTACCGACCTTGTCTTTATAAACAAGGAGAACTCTGTCCGGATTTTTTCGGTCTATGAGAAAGGGAGAGTGGGTGGTATATAAGATTTGATTTTTTACTGACAAATCCTCCAGAACTTTGACCAGGTCTTTTTGTCCTGCGGGATGGAGATGAATGCCCGGTTCGTCTATCAGGAAAATATATTCATTGGTGCGTCCTTCAAAAGCCTGGGTGATAAAATTCACGTAAAATGACAGGTACCAGCGAAAACCCAGACTTCTGGAATCGGGTGTATCCAGAACCGTCGTCGAGTCGGAAAAATCGATATAGAGAACACGTCCGTTGACATGGAGCTTAATTTCGATGCTTGGTTCCTGGGACCAAACGCGTCTTACTTGTTCGGTAATAATGCGGCTGGCTTCTTCGGCGGCGCGGCGACCGCGCGAACTATCTTCAAAAATAAGATTGTAATCTTCGATACCACCAATTTTGAGCAAATTTTTTTCCGTAGAAAATTCAATGCTGTCGGAGTTCAAACTACCAAAATCGACTTTATTTTTCAATAATGGAATATCACAAAAATAGATAAGTTTTGGCAAATAATGCAGCAGCCGCTTAAAATCAATTGTATCAACTTCTCCGTCACCGACAATTAAATGATAATCTTTTAAATCCGGGCCATCACGCCGAATTTGGAACTGTTCAACATCTTTGAACACTTCGGAAATTCGAAGTAAATTTCGACGATTTTCTTTATTTATGTCACTGAACTCGAGGGTAATTTCCGGGCTTTTGCCCATGTAATAATGATTGGAATATTGACACGTAAACGTGTTGTCAAAAGGGACATCGCTGCGAAAAGATTCGAGGGCTTTGAGAATGTTGGTCTTGCCGCTTTCATTGGCTCCAATGAGTACACTCACTTTTTGGTTCAAGGACATGGTGAGTTCGTAAATAGATTTAAATGCGCGGATGTGAACTTTGCTTAATATCATTTTTCCCTTCCCATTTTAACTGACCAAGTCCTCTAAATATATAAAGCAACAGTTTTGAAAGCAAGAGATTAATTTTTTTACTTCGTTGGCAGCAGTGATTTGATAAATCCAAATATCGAAAAAATAAAAAGCGCAAATGCAAAATGAGTGATGGTAAAGCCGTGAGGCAATCCTTTTTTAAACATGGCAGACCAAAACAATAGTGCCGAAATGGCCCAGACGAGCCGTATCAGCAGGGTCCTGAACTTTTTATCCAAAGCTCTTTTTTGCAAAAAAGAGTTGTACCACCGTGCAAACCAGTCAATAGCGAAAAACATGACCAGGGTCATTAAAGAGACCGATAACATTTTCTCGCCCAATTGAACCTCCTGAAAAAAACTAATCGCCTTTGAACCATTTTATCAGGCCCATTTCATGCGGATTCGGCAACTCGGGGTGATGAGGTAATACACGAATTGAGAAGCCGTGTTTTCCAGTCGCTTTGCATGGAATATTGGCTTGAAAAACGTACGCTCCCCTTTCATCCTTATTTTTGATTTCCATTCGCATCGAAGTCCCTTTTTCTATCATGCAGTTGGTATCCAACTGCCCGTAATAGACTTCGACGCATAGATCTTCCGGTTTTAATTTTCCGGTTTCAAGAGAAGCTGAAATGAAAAGTAGTTCGCCAACTTTACGCTCGCTTTCTTTTGGTCCGGTAATGTCCAGAATTTTTACGTCTTGCCAATTGGCAGAGACGCGCTGCTTCCATTCTGCCAGTTGTTTGGCAGCTTTCATATCGTCCTGAACCAAACGGCTCCAGCGTTCAGCGGCAGGCAAATAATATTTTTGTAAATAATCCCGAACCATACGATTTGTGTTAAAGTATGGACAAACCTTTTGCATACTGGCTTTCATCATGGCGATCCACTCGCGCGGCAGCCTGTTCAAACTTTGTTTGTAAAATGCAGGTATAATTTCATTTTCCAATAAATCATAAAGTGCTTCCGATTCAACCTGGTCTTGCTCGTTGTGATCATCATACACTTCTCCGCGACCAATAGCCCAGCCGATGCTGTTTTCATAAGCTTCATCCCACCAGCCATCCAAAATACTGAAATTAAGTGCACCGTTTGCTCCTGCTTTCATTCCACTCGTGCCACTGGCCTCGTGTGGGCGCCGTGGTGTATTCAGCCAAATATCGGAACCCTGAACAAGATAGGATGCGATTTTCATATTGTAATTTTCCAGGAAGACAATTTTATGTCTGAATTCCTCTGTTCTTATAATACGAAAAATGTTGCGGATAATTCCCTTGCCGACCTTGTCGTGTGGGTGCGCTTTGCCGGCAATAATGATTTGTACCGGTTTATCCTTGTTATTTAATATTTTGCTCAGCCGGTTCAAATCTTTGAAAAGCAAATAAGCTCTTTTATATTCTGCAAAACGACGTGCAAAACCAATCGTCAGTGCTTCCGGATTCAGGACTTCGGCTGCCAGGTCGATGTCTTTTTTGCTGGCCCCCGATTTTTTCAATTGTTCTTGTAATTTTGTCCTGGCAATGGCGACCAATCTTTCCCGCCGTCTTTCATGAGTCCGCCACAATTCTTCATCCGGGATATTTTGTATTTCTGCCCACAATGATTCATCCGCAGGATTTCTGTACCATATCGATCGAAGATAGCGGTAGAATAATTCCGCCATGTCCCTGGAAATCCATGTGCGTACGTGAACGCCGTTGGTTACATGGCCGATGGGAATCTCGTCAACCGGTGTTTCCGGCCATAGATATTGCCACATTTCTCTGGCAATATGGCCATGCAACTTGCTTACACCATTGCAATTACCCGCCATGTTGATGGCGAATATAGCCATATTGAATTTTCCCTCGGTCTGCGGGAGATGCACACCTCCGAGATTGTAAAACCTGTCTTTGGAAACCTGCATGGATTCACAATAGCCGGTCAGGTATTTATCAACAAGACCGGTATCAAATTGATCAATGCCCGCTGTGACGGGAGTGTGCGTGGTAAAAAGATTTCCTCCACGTGTTGCTTCGACTGCTTCCTCGAAGCTGAGTTTGGTGGAACCGTTGTCGAGCATAAGTTGCCGCACCCTTTCGAGCGATAAAAATGCCGAGTGCCCTTCATTCATGTGGCACACTTGCGGCTCGATATTCAATGCTTTTAAAGCGCGGATGCCTCCCACTCCCAACAGAATCTCCTGCTTAATTCGCATTTCACTGTCGCCGCCGTAGAGCTGTGCTGTGATGTCCTGATCTTCAGGAGAATTTTGCGGTACATTCGCGTCCAGAAGATATAAGGGAATCCGGCCAACCTGGGCCCGCCATATTTGAGCGTAAATTTTGCGTTTGGGGAAATCCAGAGAGATAAGAATGGGGTTACCCGATTCATCTTTTTCCGGGAAAAGCGACAAATTATAAAAGTCATTTCGATGATACGTTTCCTGCTGCCAGCCGTCCTTGGAAAGATACTGGTGGAAAAATCCCTGCTGATATAAAAGACCGACCCCAACCAGCGGCAGGCCGAGATCGCTGGAAGACTTTAGATGGTCACCGGCCAGGATACCTAATCCGCCTGAATAAATCGGAACGCCGGTTGCCAGGCCGTATTCCATAGAAAAATAGGCAATACGAAAAAATGTTTTATCTTTGAAGCTTTTTTGGAACCATGTTGTACGCGACATATAATCGTCCAGGTTTTCGCGCACACGGGCAAGCTGCGACAAATATCCGTCGTCGTTGGCAACGGCTTCCAATCGTTCCTGAGAAACCATCCCAAGTAAAATTACGGGGTTGCGTTCATACTTTCGCCACAGTTCACTATCGAGACGACGAAAAAGTGCCTGCGAATTATGATCCCATGTCCAATATAAATTAAAAGCAAGTTCCTTCAAATAGCTCAATTTCTCAGGCAATGAAGGAACGACACGATATTCTTTAACTTTATACATTTTGTTCCTTTACATTTTTTTTGATGAAAGATTAATTTACAAAAATCATCTCATTAATCAAATCAAAAATAAAATTCTCTTGCAATAAATGAATTATTCAGTAAATTTAAGAAAATGTAGCGTTACTAATATCTGCCTTTGTTTTGGAGGTGCAAAAATGAAAATTATTGAATATGTTACTAAAATGCAGGCAGACGGTGATATTGTAATCCCCAGGAGAGTTATTAAAGAGTTGAATTTGACAACAAAAGAAAAATTGCTCATTTCTATCAAACCGGAAATTAAGAAGAAAGGGTTGGCCTGGTTCTGTGGTAAGTGGAAAGATAATCGTGATGTAGAAGATATCATCTCTGATGTTTACAAGTCGCGAAGAAATAATAATCGCGCAGAGAAAATTTCATTATGAATTCAAAGGATCGATATCTTGTTGATACGGATATAATTATTTACTGGTTGAATAATACCTGTCCACAGATCAATAAGAAAATTGTTCAAGCAAGTGATAGTCGGATTTTTATTTCCGCCATAACTATCGCAGAATTGTATTATGGCGCCTTTAATTCTTTTAAGCAAAAGGACAATTGTAAACTGCTTGATCAACTCACACAAGAGATCAATATTATAAATTTTGATTTTGCTTCTGGTAAGGTTTTTGGCAAGGTCAAGGCGGAATTAAAAAAGAAAGGCCAAATGATAAACGATTCCGATATATTCATTGCAGCAACCGCAATAGAGGGGAAATTCATCCTTGTTTCTAACAATGAAAGTCATTTTACGCGCATTGATGGTTTAAAAGTTGAGAATTGGGTGTGACATTGTACCTCGTTTGAAAGAACAAGGGGATGCATTCCCTTGTTCAAATTTGGCATAAAATCCTACACTTTGAATAAACACTAAACCAAAATATATCACATTACTGGCACATCGGTTGCTGGTAAAAGGTCAATGCGTTTTACCAGTAACCGCTTCTTACGAAATGCTTACCTCTTGACTGCCTGCATTTTGGGGAGGAAGAAGGGGAATTCGGGTCGCGTTACTATATTGTTTACAATTTGTTAACCTTTTCAATAACCGGATTCTCAATGAAAAGATCCTTGGGAGGAGGTGGTGTGGCCATTTTTATTTTCCTGCCCTGATTGTATCAATTTGAGCGAACGTTTCAATTCGATACAAAAAAATATCCATTCAGGCTTTACGTTTGCTGTGGAAATGCAGTTTACGTTTTTAAGCTCTATTATTTTTTTTCACTTTTATCAAGGAGGGTGTGATGATACATTCATTCCGAAATCCTCTCCTGATCTTAGCATGTGTCATCCTTTTGGGAATGACGGTTTTTGCATCTGCGCAGAGTTTAGATACACTCGCGGTTGGAAGTAGCAGCGGATTGCCGGGTCAGGGTGGATATAGCTTTTCGATTCATTTGATCAACGCAACAACAATTAAGGGTCTCGTCTTTAATCTGAAAGATCTGCCCGACTCACTCAAAATCACTGATATTGCATTAACAGCATTATCAGCAGGTTTTCGTGTTGACACTGTCTCTGTCGGTGGTGCAATGAAGTTCATGATGATTCCTGTCGATGGTGCTAGTCCGCTTTTTTCCCCTGACAGCGGAGCAATTCTCGACATTACGGTTAAAGCAGATGCCAATGCTGTGGGCGGCACTTTTGCCACGGTTTCCCTGGACAGTGTTGTTGTTGCGGATGTCGGCAATCAATCCGTCAGCCCCATGCTTGTGGATGGAAGATTCTGGTTTGGCCAAAAAGGCGATGTGGTTTACAATGCGGCGGTGGATCTTTTTGATGTGCTGCGCATGATCGACATAGCCATCCAGAGACCGCCGGTACCCACGGAATACGAACAGTGGGCCGGAGATATTAATGAGGATGGTCTTATCGATGTTGTAGACATTGGCCTTGCCATGGATATGGCTGTTTCCTTTGTTACAACATCGTCGAATCCCATTGTCTCTGATGCATCGCAAACAATGGGAAGCGTGCGTATAGAAATGCCTTCACTTCCCGATGATTTTTCCGGATCTACCGAATTACCTGTTTACATAAAGTCCTCTGCCCCTGTGAGCGGTCTGCAGCTCGTTTTTGATATTGATCAGCAAAAGTATCAAATTCAGTCACCAAAGACCACGGCGCTTGCACATAATATGCGGCTGGTCAGCAAAATTGCAAACAACAAGCTCACTCTTCTCTTGGCGAGTACTGATGGAACAATGATTCCCATGGGCGAGGGGAAAATCTTGTCTCTGCCGGTAACCGTAAAAGATCGCACTGTGGAATCCGGGCCAATAAAAATTGAAAATGCTTTGGCGGGCACGGAAAAAGCCGGAAAGCTGGAGGCCTATTTTGGCCAAAGCACCCTCGATAACTCGACAGTTCCCGAGTCTTTTGCCCTTTATCAAAACAGTCCGAATCCATTCAATATGTCGACGACAATATTTTATGATGTGCCGAATATCAATTCCGGTGAAGCGAATATCACTCTGACCATTTATAACACACAGGGACAGTTGGTCAGGACGCTGGTGAATCAAAAAAAGCAACCCGGCAAATATTCGGCTTCCTGGAATGGAACGGATGAATCGGGACATATTATTTCAACGGGCGTCTATTTTTATCGTTTGACAACAGGGAATGTTGTCATAACTAAAAAGCTCGCTGTTTTAAAATAGTCATGAATTGTAAAATCAATTATCGAGGGCATAGATATGAAAATCAATAAACTTTATTTAACGTTTATTATCCTCTTGTTCGGTGCATTCACTGCGTATGTGAATGCAGGAACAATTGTGGATAATTTTAACCGGACGACGCTGGGTCCAAACTGGACTGCAGACCCGGAATACCAGATTGTGTCGAATGCATTATCAAATACGGCTACTACACAATCCTGGGGATATTTAGCAGTATACAATGCTGTCGTTAATCCGACTGAAGTGTCTTTTCGCTGGGCTGCCGGCGGCGATACCGAAGGCGCAAATTCGGGCGGTATAGCAATCTTCCTTAATTCCAGCAACACCGACGCCACCGGCTATTTTGTTATGCGCCGAAATGATGATATCTATTTGCATCCGCTTGTCAATGGTGTGGTTCAGCGCGGAACAATTTTGGATACGACACCCGGGACGCTGGCCAAAGCAACGCCCGGCGATGTCATCAAAGTTGTTGCCAGTACCAGTGCGGGAGGCCATCATTTTGATTTTTACATTAATGGAACTTTTGATGGCCGCGTTACCGATGCAAACAAAATCTATGGAAACGGCAGTGTAAAGTACGCCGGCGTGATTTTGTATGGAGACCGAAACAACAATATCGATGATTTTACCCTGCGTGCAGCTACCATCGATTTGACTTCGCCTAATGGCGGAGAAGTGTGGACGGTAAACTCTGTTCACAATATCACCTGGAGTTCATCAGATTTTAGCGGCAGCGTCAAGATTGAACTTTCGACAGATGACGGCACCAGTTGGGCGCCAATCGTTTCTTCTACAGGCAATACGGGTTCATACAGTTGGACGATTCCCAATGCGACATCGCAAACATGTCTCATTCGTATCTCGGATGCTACGGACGGAATTCCGTCCGACGTGAGCGATTCAAATTTTGAGATCGAGCCGGAAACGGAAGAGGTTACGCTGCTGGGACCCAATGGCGGCGAGAACTGGATAATTAATACAACCCAGGATATTACCTGGTATGCGACCAGTATCGTTGCCAATATTAAAATTGAATACTCGACGGATAACGGCGCCACGTGGACATTGATTACTGCAAGTACACCCAACGACGGCAGCTACACCTGGACCGTTCCGGCACAAGTTACCGGGCAGGCGCTCATCAAAGTCTCGGATATTGACGGCTTGCCGACCGACATGAGCGATGATACTTTTACAATTTCCGCGCTTGTCACGTTGAAAGTTCAGGACGCCAGCGGAGAGCCGGGAAGCTCCGGTAATATCGTGAATGTGTGGTTAAACAATCAAACGAACGTCCGGGGAGTTGTCTTTAAGTTGAATGATGTGCCGGACTCTTTGACCGCTACGGCCGTTGTACCTGTCGGGCGGGCATCATCTTTTGATGCGATACTCAAAGACACCAATGGTGCAGCTTCTGTAATCCTCGTTTCGTTCTCCGGTGCCGTCGTTCCGGTTGGGAATGGACCGATAGTACAAATTGTTTATGACATCAAGCCGGATGGCAATCCGACATTTTTGGGATACTCCTCGGCGATGACATTATCCGAAACCCAGATAAGCGATGCAAACGGCGACCTCGTCGTACCCGAATTGGTTCACGGACAATTTCAATACGTACTTTCCGGCGATGTTACCGGAGCGGGCGGAGCCCCTGACGGCATCATCGATCAGTTGGATATAGATCGCATGGTTGAATTGACAATGGGCACCGGTGTTCCTATGTCAAACTTTGATTTGCTGGCCGGCGATATGGATCATGACGGCGACATCGATCTTTTTGATACGCTGCAGGTATTTGATATCGTTTATCCCTAAATGCTTGTCATTGTGAGGAGTGAGAAACGAATAACGGAGCAATCTCATAACGAACTTTTAAGTGCGAGATTGCTTCGTTCCACTCCGTTTCGCTCGCAATAACTTGGCTAAAGAGTATTGTTACAAACTAACCCACAAGTACATATCGAGAAGGTATTCTTATGAAGCGAGTCGTCTTTTTTGTTTTAATGGGCCTTATCGGTGTTTCTTTTGCCGGAGAAAATTATATAAAACTGAGCTCCGGTGCCGGTGGGCCGGGAACTTCTCATAATATTATTTCGATTTATTTGGACAATTCCGTTCCGGTGCGGGGTGTGCAATTGCAAATTGCAGATACACTGCATTACATGTCCCCCGATACCGTCTGGACTGTGGGCAGAGCGAAGGGATTCGATGTTGCCTATAATCCCAAAGATTATAACGGCTACCTGACCCTGGTTTTGATTTCCACACAAACGATTCCTGCCGATACCGGCAAAATTATGCAAATCAGTTATTCTGTTTCCCCGGATGCTCCTTTGAACAGTATTGTCGATTTGCTGTTTTTAAAAATCACCGTAACGGACAGTCTCCATCATCCGCTTAAAGTCGAGTATCATAACGGTAAATTCAAAGTCTATCCGACCTCTGCAGTAGAGTCAATCGGTCATGTTGATTTTCAATATCAATTAAAGCAGAATTATCCGAATCCGTTCAACCCAACGACACAAATCGATTTTAGTGTGAAAAAGGATGGATATGCAAAGTTGGAGATATTCAACTTGCTCGGTCAACATGTACGTACGCTATTATCTGCATCTTTGAATGCAGGAAGTCACCACGCGCAATGGGACGGACTGGACGAAAACGGATATCAAGCAACGGCCGGGGTGTACCTTTATCGGCTGCAATCCGGGAATTTTGTGGAAACAAAAAGATTGACGTTGCTGCGGTGAAATAGAGGTACAGAGAAACTTTTTCAGAAACTTTTCTATACCTTTAAGGACTGGTCTGCAAAAACACTTTCCTTACTACTTTTTCTGTTAATATGATTCTGCAGATGTTTCAGCTATTGCAAAATGGAGCTAGTCATCGCAGTGCAATCCCTTTATGGATTGCACTGCGGCGCATAAAAGCGCTGCATTCCTTGCCGATTTTATTTTTGGCAGAGTTATTTGCATCATCCTAATTTCGGACAATCCTGAAAATAAATAAATGATAATCACTGTTCAAAAGAAAGGCCATCTCATGAAAAAACCCCGATCGCAACTCAAATTGCTATTCTTTTCATTTATCAGTTTTTACGCAACTTTGATTTTTGCCCGAACCTGGGAATGCCAAATCTTTCCATCCGAACAAAAAGTCGAGATCGACTCGACCAGCGGCGCAAAAATCATTTTCATCACCACAGATAAAGCCAGCGATACGAACCTTTACTTTCACAATCGCTGCTGGCTTTTTGACGACGGGATGATGCTGTTCATGTCAAACCGAACCGGCCGCTCCGAAGTGTTTGGCTACATTGCTAAAACCGGCGAGTTGGTGCGCTTGAATCGCAAGCAGGATGCTGCGGCGCACACGGTCGTGGCCTCGCGTCTGGGTAACAGAATGTACGTGGCCAGAGAAAACGCGATTTACCAGTGGAATATCAAATTAGAGCTGTCTCCCAAAACTAAAGTTCATATCAACGAAAAGAAAATCTGCGATCTGCCCGTCAACGCTTCACAATTCGGCGGAATGAATGAAAATGCGGATGCCTCCCTGGTCAGTTTTGGCTACAGCATCGATGGACAACAGGTCATCGCCGTGGCGGATGTTGAAACGGGCGCCATACAAGAGGTGGCCAGGCCCCCGGTACAATGCGGCGGTCATATTCAATTTAGCTGGAACAGGCCGGACCTGCTCATGTTCAACGGCTCTTACGGCAGCGACACCGCTCCGCTCGACGCGGACGAAGCGCCGCACGCACGAATCTGGTTTGTTAATGTGAATACCAAAACACCGGTACCGGCCTTTTATCAAAAACCCGGCGAACTGGTCACGCATGAATGCTGGTGGGTGAACGATCAGGTCACCTTTATCGGTGGTTTTCGCCCGGAGGAGGCGCATGTAAAAGTGCTGGATATCAAGACCGATGAGATTCGCATCATTGGCGCCGGTGCCTGGGTGGAAGGTGTTGACGCAAAGGAACTGTCCAAAGTAAACTGGTGGCACGCCTCCGGCAGCCCGGACGGCCGCTGGGTCGCCGGGGACAACTGGCACGGCATTATCGCCTTGTTTGACGCTAAAACAACGGAAAAGAGAATTCTGACGAGCGGTCACAGAACCTACGGCCACGGCTCGCATCCCCACGTGGGCTGGGATTTGTTCGGTAAAAGCGTGGAATTTACATCCAACAAACTCGGCAACCCGGATGTGTGCATTGGAATGATTCCGGAAAATTGGCTGCGTAAATAACCGGGACTGGACAGACCCTGGATGCCTCGTCAGAGGCTCCGGATGTCAATGCTGAGACTTGCCTGATTATAAGAACATTCGCGAAAATCTGTAACAGCCATTTCCGTGTGTGTTCCATAAGAAGGAGATTTTTTTACCACGCTCAATTTTCCAGGCCCGTTCTGGCAGCTTTGCGAATGGTGCGGGCTTTGGATACCGGCATCGTAGATCGAGTTTTTGCCAACGAAGATATGGCCTATAAAGAAAAAGCCATGATCAGCCCGAACATGACGCGCAAGTTTTTGCTGCCATCGTGGAAGCGCTGGGCAACTGAGGCAAAGCAAGCTGGGGTTCCTCTTGTCGATGAAGATTCCGACGGCTTTATCGGCGAGTTGATTCCGATCTGGATCGAAGCGGGCATCGATGTTTGTGATCCCATCAAGGTAGCTGCGGGAAACGATGTTGTGGAATATAGAAAAAAGTTTGGAAAAAAATAGCTTTTCGCCAGGGCGTGGATAAAAGAGCGATTGCCAAAGGCGGCAAAGTGATTGAAGCCGAGTTGGAACGCATCGCACCGGTGATCAAAGACGGCGGCTACATTCCGGGCTGCGACCACGGCGTGCCGTTTGATATTTCCTGGCCGCATTTTGTCCATTATGCAACGCTGTTGGCAGACCTGACCGACTGGCTGTGAACAGACCATGGATGAGACGGAGGAAAATATGCTTCGAATTGCCGATGTCTTGAAATTTTACGTTTTGTTAATCCTTGTTTTGGGGATGGCTGTTTCCGTTCTTGCCCAAGCAATGCATCCATCCCTGAAAGACTTTGCCAAAGAGCCGGTGAAATATATTGGCCCAATTTAGCCATACAAACTTTTGTGAGGAGCTTATCATGAAATGGTTTCAATTTTTGCTAACCGGTGTTTTCGCAATTCTAATTTTACATACAGGAGAATTGCTTGCGCAAAAGCAAAAAATAATTTTGGACACGGACATCGGCGGTGATATTGATGATGCTTTTGCCCTGGCGCTCATTCTTTCCAGTCCCGAATTTGATCTCTTGGGTGTTACCGTCGGCCATGGTATGACGGAAAAGAGAGCACAGGTTGCCTGC
Source organism: Actinomycetota bacterium (assembly GCA_011682565.1). GTDB lineage: Bacteria > Zhuqueibacterota > Zhuqueibacteria > Residuimicrobiales > Krinioviventaceae > Hydrothermomicrobium. The sequence goes on from JAACEJ010000008.1 coordinate 12,043, forward strand.
CGGTTACTTTATGAAACCGGCCGCAATGATATTCCCGTGGCTGTTGGCCGGGAGACAGGAGAAATTGTTGATGAGAGCAAAAAACCGGCGACATATATGCCGCAATTTTACTGGGCCGAAGGTTTCGATAAAATCAAGCCGATCAAAAAGCCTGCTGCTGATTTTATCATCGAAATGCTGCGCAAATATCCACATGAAATTGTCATTTTTACCATCGGACCGGTTACCAACATGGGCGATGTGGCAAGAAAAGATTCGCAAGCGCTGAAATTAGCAAAGCATATCTATTCCATGTTCGGCTCGTTTTACATGGGCTATGGCAGCGGCCCCATCCCCAGCGCCGAATGGAATGTTCGCGCCGACGTCGAGTCATCCAAGCTGTTTGCCTCGTCCGGTGCGGATATCACCTACGCCGGCCTCGATGTAACAACTTTTGTTAAATTTGAAAAGGATTTACGCTTGAAATTACTCATGCGCCAGTCGCCTTTAACCAATGCGTTATGCGGGCTTTATTCGCTGTGGGGCATAGAAACACCGGTTCTTTATGACGTCGTCGCTGTGGGTATGTTCCTCTGGCCGGAATTGTTTGGCACACGTGCAGCAAATGTGCATGTCACTAACAAGGCCTTTACATTGATCGATGAAAGCAAGGCGCCGAATTGCGAAATCGGACTGAGTATCAATAAAAACGAATTTTTAAAGCGCATTATGCAGCGGTATTTACAGCAGAATTTGCAGCGGTGATGTCTGCTGCTTTGGCGGAAAAGGTTTCACGACCTATAAAGAAACGATCAAAAACACGTTGAACCCTGGTTCCCAATCTCCTGCTTGGGAACCAGATGACTTGAAGAAGCTCTGCTTCCGAAACAGGTGACAAGTATTAATATGGACAGCCATTTGCCCGTTTTATATGAGAAACAAAGCTTCCTCGATCTTTTATGTTCCAAAGCATGAGCTTTGGAATAAGGTGAAATCTGTGCAAATTGTGTTTCTTATAAAGGGGAACAAGCACTATGCAACGCAGCTCGTACAGAAGTGAATTTCGGAATGAAAAATCTTTACAGGTTGTTAAAATCGGTAACCAACATATTGTAGAATCTCCTTGTATCCGGCAGTATATTTTTCTTGATTTTATCTCAAAATAGCTGTTTATTAGAGAAATATTTATCTTTATAGAAAGGTCAAATTTTTATGAGTGCTATACATGATTTGATCATAATAGGTGGCGGTGCAATTGGTATTTATGCCAATCAATATGCTCTGAAAAAAGGGCTGAGGGCAATGCTCGTCGAAAAGTCGGACAGTTTGGGCGGAAAATTGAAAAATCTCGATCCACAGATTCCTCTCAGTGATGTCCCCGGCGCCGACAGGTGGACCGCAGGGCAGCTTGCCGAAACGCTGATTTCGCAAACGAAAAAATACCAGCCCGAATATGTTTTCAAAGAACGCGTAACCGGGATTACACAAAAAGATTTCGTTTTTACGATTAATACAGACAAGGGGAAACATCTCGCGCGATCTATTCTGCTTACCACGGGACGTGGTATTTTCATGCCCAAATCTTTGGCCAAATTAAGTGATGAAGAAAAACGCAAGGCCGGTATCTTGTGTGAAATCAAAGATAACAAGGAAGTGCTGGGGAAAAAGGTCGTTGTCGTTGGAGGATCGCAGGAAACGGCCGGATGGGCATTGCAGGCTGCGTCCGGCGCGAAAAGCGTTCTCATCATCAACTGGCGTTTCATTAAATCTTATGGCTGGCTGGAAGGCAATTTATCCGTGCCGCCGAACATGGATATTCTGGAGCCCTATGGATTACTGGAACTTTTAGGAGATAAAAAAGTAACCGGGATCAAAGTTTTTCATGTAACGACCGGTGAGGAAAAAACAATTGACACCGATATTATCATTATGGCGCGTGGTTACCTGGCCAATTTGAATGATCTTGAAAATTTTGGCGTTGAACTGAAAAAAAACGGCATAAAGGTGACGGAGAATATGCACACTTCCCGTCCCGGCATATTTGCGGCAGGTGATTGCGTCTACTATCCCGGCAAAGAACGAACCGTGGAAATGGGTTCCCGCGAAGCAGCAAAAGCAATTGACAGCGCAGTAAAATACCTTCAATCTGTGTGGGGTGCTGCCACAAAATAACGTATTGATATAACAATTCTAAAACCCGAGTCCATTTTTCAAGCTGCTTGTCCCTGTCCTGCATTCTGGAGGCCGGATCGTTTTTTACCAGAATATCCGGGTCCGCCCAATGACGGCACACCGACGACTGTCCCCAGTTTTTCCCCTGAAAACGAAATCGTATAACTCCCTGGGTTTTCCCATTCATCCACGAGGATCGAAACATGTTGGCCGTGGATATTTGGATGATTTTGATGTAAATGATACGGTTTTGATTTTTAAGATTTAACAAGGAATTTCCCTTGCAAATACAAACTGCATTGGCTATATTTTTCAAATCTTTGCAGCAGCAAAACCACGGACCCATCGAAGGAGTGCCTATGGAAGCTACGAAAACGTCTTTGCCGAAAAATGCTTATCGTAAGCTTAAAGAAGGTGAGGTTTACATTCCCGTCGTTCCGGATGATAAAATTCTTCGCGAAGTTTCGCCTTATTCGTTGTTTTGGGGATTATTTTACGCAGCGATTTTTTCAATGGCTGCGGCGTATTTGGGTTTAAAAATCGGCCAGGTTTTTGAGGCGGCTATTCCCATCGCCATTTTAGCTGTCGGTACTTCGGCGTTCATTGGTCGCAAAAATGCTCTTTCGGAAAATGTTATCATTCAGTCCATTGGCGCGGCTTCCGGGGTTGTTGTCGCCGGTGCCATTTTTACCATTCCCGCTATTTACATCCTCGGCCTGGATGTTAAATTTTTCCAGATTTTTCTTTCCTCACTTTTTGGCGGCTTTTTGGGTATCCTATTTCTTATCCCTTTTCGTAAATACTTTGTACAGGAAATGCACGGCATGTTTCCTTTTCCCGAAGCCACGGCGACAACTGAAGTCCTGGTCGCCGGAGAAGCGGGCGGAGATCAGGCCAGGATATTGCTCAAAGCGATGGTCATTGGCGGCATTTATGATTTTATTGTCGGCACGTTTCACTGGTGGTCCGAAGTTTTTGAGAGCCGCGCCGTACCCTTTTTGACGGGCCTTGCAGACAAAGCCAAACTCGTGTTTCGCATAAACATCGGTGCCGCTGTAATGGGCCTGGGTTACATTATCGGCCTGAAATACGCAACGATCATTGCCGCGGGTTCGTTTGTATCATGGTTTGTTTTTATCCCGCTTATTTCCTATTTCGGACACAATCTCACAGTGGTTGTCGGCAGCACGGCCACCGGTCTTATTGCGAACATGAGCGCCGAGCAAATTTTCAGCACCTATGTCCGCCACATCGGCATCGGCGGAATTGCCTGTGCGGGAATCGTTGGGATTATCAAATCATCAGGAATTATCGGCGGGGCAATGAAGCTTGCATGGATGGAAATGACCGGCAGTAAAAAACTTGCACACGGCGGCGAAACGCGAACGAGCCGGGACTTGCCGATGGGGCTCATCGGCACATTGATCATCGTGACCGCAATTTTCATTTTCGCCTTTTTCATGTTTGGTGTCGTCCACAATTTACTGCAAGCCGTCATCGGCCTGCTGATCGCGCTCATCATCTCATTTCTTTTCACCACCGTTGCTGCACGGGCTATCGCCATCGTCGGCACCAATCCCGTTTCCGGCATGACATTGATGACTTTGATTCTTTCTTCTGTAATCCTTGTCAAAGTCGGCTTGACCGGGCCCGCAGGCATGGTTTCAGCGTTGCTCATTGGCGGAGTGGTTTGTACGGCGTTGTCCATGTCCGGCGCATTTATCACCGATCTGAAAATCGGCTACTGGCTCGGGACAACACCGATGACACAGCAGAAATTCAAGTTCCTCGGCACACTGGTCGCGGCGGCATCTGTGGGCCTGGTGATCATGATGTTGAATCAAACGTACGGATTTGTAGGCGAGGGTGCGCTCGTTGCTCCCCAAGCCAATGCCATGGCTGCGGTCATCAAACCGCTCATGTCCAATCAGCCCGCCCCGTGGATGCTGTATGTTGTTGGTGCGATTTTCGCACTCATCCTGGAAACCATCGGCGTACCGCCTCTTGCTTTTGCGCTGGGCATGTACATTCCTCTTGAATTAAATACACCGATCCTTGCCGGCGGCATTATTGCGCATTTTGTTGCCAAATCATCCAGGAATGAAAAGTTAAGTAACAAGCGACGGGAAAGAGGAACTTTAATTGCTTCGGGTTTCATTGCCGGCGGAGCGATTATGGGCGTTTTTTCCGCGTTTTTAAAATATATCCATTTTGACAAGGTCGGCTTTATCAAACCTATCATCACCGAAGGTTGGGCCGAAAGCCATGCCGGTCAACTTTTGGGTTTGGGACTTTTCCTCATTCTCTGTTTTTATATGTTCTGGGATTCCAGGCGAGTGAAAGAATCCTGATTTCAGATGAAAGTGTAGTGTTAAATTTGTTGTATTTGTAAGCTTGTTTTTCAGGATGCCGACACCAAATGGAGACGGAATCACAAATGAAAAAGCATTTTTGCGGGGACTTTCTTCATTTCCATGTCGGGAACTTGCACTTTCACAACAAGTTTTTTGGCTCTGCCCATTTGAAAATAATCGACTTTTATTGAATGAAACCCCTCATTCAATCCGACTTTTGCAATAATTGCCTGGGCTTTATGATAGCCATCATTGTCGAGCAACACATTTCCGTCAATGAACAAAACCGCGCCATCGTTCGAGGCCAGGGAAAAAGTATAAACACCACTTTGGGGGATTTTAATATAGCCGTCAAAAGTATAAGCAAAAGCTCTTTCATCTTTTACAGCGTCAATATTAAAAGTTGGTATGACGCCCGATTTGAGAACAGGATAATTTTTCATTTCCGATGTTTGATGACACAATCCTTCCCTGTATCGATATAAAAGTCCGGGCTGCACATTTGAAATATCCAGCGCCGGCTGCAAAGTAATTTTTCTGAAATTCACCCAAACAGGATAGCTCGGATAAGCGCCTTGCTTAAAGCTTCTCGCTTTTATTTGTGCGGATTTTCTCAGGATAATCGGTTGCGTGTAAAGGAACGAATTTTCATTGGGAACAGAGCCATCCAAAGTATATCGAATCGAGGCATTGTTATCATCACAAGAAATGGTGATCTTGGTTTTATCAAGAAAAACCGGATTTATAAACTTGAATTGCGGGATGGGAGCCGAGTTAAATTTTATTGAATAGGGACGATCTTTTTTATCCCTGCCGTATTCCTTGTTTGGCTTTTCTCCCATAGTAAAACAGAGTTCACCGCCGTTGATAATATCGGCATAGTTTAAATACGTTTTGTAATAAGGAGCGCCGTTTAAACGTGCCGACTGGATGTAAGGATTCTTTAATCCATTATTGCTCGCCGTGATGACAAACTTTTTTCCATTTTCCAGGTTTATCGTGGCCTTTGCAAAAAGCGGGCTGCCGATGACAAAATAATCCATCCCCGGGGTTACGGCATAAATGCCCAGTGCACTCAAAATATACCAGGCCGACATTTGCCCGCAATCTTCATTGCCGCTAATGCCGTCCGGCTGATCTTTGTAAAGTGTTGTGAGAATTTGCCGGATCAACTTTTGCGTCTTCCACGGCGCGCCGACATAATCATAAAGATAGGCGATGTGATGACTTGGTTCATTTCCCTGGGCATACTGTCCGATATTTCCGGTCACATCAGCAAGTTTCATTTTCCCGGGATCGGTTTCAGTGGTAAAAAGTTTGTCGAGCCACTTTTCAAATTTTTCATCTCCACCCATCAGTTCGATCAATCCTTCAATATCCTGGGGCACAAAAGGCGTGTATTGCCAGGCGTTTGCTTCCGTATAATAATTTGTTGCCTCCATCGGATCAAAATCATCCAGCCAGACATAACTGCTGCTTTTCGGCTGCATAAATCCTGTTTCTTTTGAAAAGAGGTTGCGGTAAAATTGACCTCTTGAACTAAAATATTCGTAATCTTTTTCACTAAAATCTTTAGCGACCTGAGCCACACACCAGTCATCGTAACTATATTCCAAAGTTCTTGAAACGGATTCTCCTTCCAGATCATAGGGAATAAATCCGTATTGCTTGTAATATTTTTTTCCTGCTCTGTAACTGTCGGCTAATTGTTTCATTCCTGCAAAGGCGGCTTTAACATCATAATCGCGAATGCCCTTTACATAAGCGTCTGCAACAACGGGCAAAGAATGGTAACCGATCATTGCAAATCTTTCATCGCCCGAAAATTCCATGATCGGAAAATTGGATGCATGTTTATAGCGCGCAATAAAAGTTCTGATAAACTGGTTTGTTCTTTTCCGGTTAATAATTGTTTGCAAAGGGTGCAATGCCCTGAATGTATCCCATAACGAAAACGTTGTGTAATCATCAAAATCGTTCGCCGTATAAATTTTCTTGTTCGTGCTTTTGTATCGTCTGTCGACATCCATGTAAATGTTCGGCTGAATAAAAGCGTGGTACATTGCCGTGTAAAAAGTTCTCTTTTGAGCGTCCGTTGCACCCTCGATCCGGATTTTATTCAACTCTTTATTCCAGGCTTTCTCAGCAGCTTTAACGGTTGCAGCAAAATCCCAACCCGGCAGTTCTGCATCAAGATTCTTCTTCGCTCCCTCAACACTAACCATTGACAAAGCCGTTTTGGCCATAACGGATTCTTGTTCATCCACATCAAATTTAAAGAAGGCCTTTATATTTTTTCCTTTTGCCGAGTGAATCCCTTTTTCAATTTTACCATCCATGGCCAGGCCATAATTGCTAAACGGTTTTGAAAATTTGATAACAAAATAGGTTACATGCACACCGGCAAGACTTTTGCTTGAAGCCCTGAAACCGGTGATCTCATTTTTATCAATATGAATGCGGCTGCTGTCCACAACATCTTGAATCCCATGGGCTAAATCTAAAATAATATTTCCTTGCTTTATTTTGGGAAAAGTGTACTTTTGAAATCCCACCCGGGTTGTTGCCGTCAATTCAGCTTTAATTCCATAGTCATCCAGTAGCACGCTGTAATAACCCGGTGATGCGTGTTCGTTTTTATGTGAAAAAGCCGAGCGGTATCCCGATTTTGTGTTTGAAGAATCGCCGGGAGTCAATTTTATTTCACCGCTTGTCGGCATTAAAAGAATATCTCCGCCGCCGCCACCATTTTTACATTTATTTTTCTTGTGATTTCAGGGGATTAGCGATAGTGCTTTTCCCCTGTTCTCGTTTTGGTGTAATTTTGGTGTAATTTTGCATCATTTACGCTGCTGGCAGTGCGCGATGGCAGCAATCAATATATTTTGCGGGAGCAGGATGCTTCGCTGATTAAAAAACAGGCCAATGAGGCTTTTCAGCGTCGAGGTATTCCGGGGGT
>JAACEJ010000189.1 GCA_011682565.1 Actinomycetota bacterium
GTTTTCCATAGACGTTTTTTTACTTGCCCGAATGGCTGAAAAGTAAGCACAATTTGCCGAGCGGATAAATGCGAAAAAGGCCCTTCAATTTTTCCCCGGCTTTTTACCATCCCCTTCACTTGCCACAATTGACTCTCGACATCGAGAAGAAAATCCAAATTCATTACCTTATCCAAATCCGCTGCTCGTATTTGATAAATCATGGTGAGAAGATCGATACAATTCTTTCCCACCTGCCAGTGCAAACCGTCATCTGTTCGCGCTTGCAGATTTTTCCAGTCGTATCGGATATGAAAATTCTGCTGAATATTTTTCTGGTCGATTTTTTTCATCGTCTCCAAAAGTATACCCGACTGTCTGTCGATCGATGATTCGTATCTGTTGTCGATGTGGAAGAGAAAATTAAAAATGGAACGCGTGTGCACAGTCCATAAAATTTTAATAAAACCATCTTTGCTTTGCAGACTCATCTGAGACTTCGCCGTGTTTAATCCTTTAAATTTCATGGAAAACACCAATTGTTCATTTTCAAACTGCAAAAACCGATTAACGTCTATGGCGTGCGTGTCGGCCCAAACGAGGTGGATAGCTGCGAACAGAATAAGTAAAATGGACAAGCGAGTTTTTCTTTTCATTTCAAACAGATGTTATGTGTTTTAGTACAAAAAGCCGAACAAGTATAATGGAATTGTGTTACCGCTCGAATAAAGAATATCATCTTTTACCAAAAATGAGTTTTCCAAGTGATTTTTAATCTGTTTCCTGGATTTACTTTTTCCACCAATTTCAAAGTTATAGCCCCGAACCTGAAAGTCACCAATTTTGCTGTAATAAACTTTTTCGCCGGAGTTTTGTAGCATTTTAATGAAAAATATTTCTCTCACCGTTCCTTTATTATAGTCGAAACCAATTTCATCAATTATAGCTTTGTAAATATTTGAATTTTCCAAATATATTTTTTCAGTCCCTTTTAACAGATTACTTCCTGCCTTGTTCTCTTTGATCAGGCACACAAGACCGGTTTCATTCAGGATTCTTAAATAGTTTTCAACTGTTTTGTTGTCAAGGCCAATATGCTTTGAAATACTATTTCGTTTCAGCCGTCCCGGTGGAATTGTTGCCAGGTATGAAAGTATTTTTCTGAAATTGACTAAATTTTCTGTTTTAAGCTTATAAAAATTAGAGATGTCTTCATAGATTGTTTTGTCGATAACATTCAATATTTTTTGATGATAGTTTTCTTCATCTTCAAACAGGAATGGATAGTATCCATATTCGAGATATTCGAGAAAATGTCCTTTTATTCTTTCGATATCGGATAGCTGCTCAATGAAGCCTTCAGAATTTGTGATGAGATCATTAAATCCAACACTTGGAATCGTTTTATTCAATCTGAACTCAAGATATTCACGAAAGGACATACCTCCAATCCTGAATAATGCTCCCCTCCTTGACAAGTCATAAGTCCCTCGGACCAAGTCTAAACTCGAACTGCCTGAAAAGACAATTTTGACATCCGGATACGAGTCATAAATATTCTTTAATTCTTGATCCCAGTTTGGGTATTTATGAACCTCATCCAAAAAGAAATATCGAATACCATCTATCTCGTACAGATCATCAACAAATTCGATCAAATTTACACGTGTGAAAAAAATATTATCTAAGGACAGATAGATACATTGATTCTTATTCTCAATTCGTTCATTAATATACTGAAGCAGGAGCGTCGTTTTACCTGTGCCGCGTGGACCTACCAGCCCCGTTAATCGGCTTTTCGTATTAAACGATTTAAACAAGTAGCGATGTGTACTATAGTTTGTATTTTGAAGTAATCTTTTATATACAGCTTTAAAATTGTCTTTCATTGGAATACACTCCTAAAATAAGCTTTCATATTTGGAGTATAGTCATATTAAAGCAGTTTTTCAAGTCTTTTTTTCACACACAACGACTGGTATCATCAGTGACCATGCAGCGGTAGTGAAATGATCATCGGGTGAATGCCCGGTTATTTGGAATCGGTAATTTATTAAAATCCGGAATGCTTACCGGTCATGCTTTTTATCTCCCGTCCGGATATTTTTATTAAAAGCCGAATTCAGGCCATTCAAGTTTTGTGAATGCTTCCTTTCCTTCCAACTAAAATTTCCCAGGCTCCCTAAAATTCCCATTGAAACAACATAAGGAACCTGTACAAAAAACCAGAGGGGAAAATATTTCACTAAATCAAAACGATGAAAGGCCCTGGCATTCAGCATGGCAAAAAGCAACTCTGCGGATGCTTTTGCTGTCAGGCAAAGAAGAAAGGAGCCGACGGCAATTCCCGTAAGAAATGACAGAGGCAGTCCGACTAATAAGACAAAGCTGTTGAGAAAAACCAGCAAAAGATAAAGGAAAAAGGGAATATTCAAATGCAGTTGATAAGAACCGTTGGAAGCCCAGCGCTTTCTCTGGTTTAGCAGACTGCGTAAATCGGGCTGCGGCTGTGAGACAGCAAACGAAGCCGGATCAGCCGCAAAGATGGCCTTGAAATTTGTATATTTTCGAATGAGTTGAAGCAAGAGGACATCGTCGCCGGAAACGCGGTGGGCCACCTTTTTAAAACCGCCGACCCGTTGAAATGCCCGGCGACGGTAACCAAGATTTTGGCCTGTTGCGGCCAAAGGATAGCCGAGATTGCATGTGCCGGCAGCGGCCCCCATGAGCTGCATAAAATCAAACGCCTGCAGCCGTTCCAGTAGATTTTGCTTCGTTCCCTTTTTCCCAAATTGAGAAAAGCCGACGACAAATCCGACTTTTGGTGTAAAAAAAGAAACCATACTTTCGATCCATCGCGAACCGACGCGGCAGTCGGCGTCGGTTGCCAGAATGATCTCGTGCTGCGAATGACGCACAGCACAATCAAGCGCGTACTTTTTTGGGCTGTATCCCGGAGGAACATGAGTGACATGGATGTGCCTGACATTATCGTGTTCCAGTGAGAATTTTTCTACTTCCTCGCCCGTTGCATCGGACGAGCCGTCATTGGCAACAATCACCTCATAAAGATCCGGAGGATACGTCTGGTAAACCAAATCCTGGAGAATGTTTCCGATATTATCTTCCTCGTTTCGTGCAGCGATAATAACAGACACCTTTGGCCGCGTAGTATTCCTACCCTTTCTGGGCTGAATAATGCCGAGGGCAAATAACAATACGACTAGCGAATAAAGCAGGCTTAAAATGATAGCCGCATCAGCCAAAAGAATCATTGTTGGCCTTTCCAGTTAAATTTTGAAAATTGTCCCATAGCGCCAAAAACGATGACATACGGCACATGAAAAAGTGCAGCCAGCGGAAAAACAATGAGCAGCTTTATTCGACGCATTCGAATGGCAAATTGTGAAAGCAAATGGAATTCCAATATCGTTTTCAACCCAAAACACAACAGAGGGATTTCGGGCAGATGATGCAACAACAGAGTTAATGGAATCAGTATAAACAACATCAGGTTGAACAAATAGATTCCGACAAGCGCCGCGATTTTTTTTCCATTATAGTGCAATCCCTTGGAAGCATGACGAAGCCGTTGGTGATAAAAACGTTTGAAACTTTTCAATATTTTTGTCGGCACAACAAGCTCGGGTTCCAAAGCATAACGGACATTCCAGTTGGTCTTTTTCAAAACCAGTTGCAAAAAGAGATCGTCATCGCCGGAAATAAAATCTTTTATTTCCTCAAAACCTCCGACCTCCCGGTAAACTTTTTTCCGATAGGCAAGATTGCGGCCGGTGCATGTCGCCGGCCTTCCCCAGCCGGAAGTGCCGGCAGCCACAGCAGCCAGCGACAGGGAATCCAGCGCCAGCAAATAAGATGTGATGCCGCGCAATTGCGGCAATTCATAAGAAGAATACCCGATGACCATGCCAACCGACGGCGTAAAACAGGAAACCATACCGGAAACCCAGCCCGTGGGCGGCGCACAATCGGCGTCTGTAAACAATAAAATTTCTCCGCTCGATTGTGAAATCCCCAAGTCAAGAGCATTCTTTTTGGCGGAAATTACCTGGTTGCGGTTTGTTGTGTGTAAAAGTTTAATGAGGGACCGCCCGGTTACTGTTGCTGCTTTTTCAACCAAAGCAGACGTATCGTCTTCAGAATCGTCATCAACAACAATAATTTCATATTTGTCCCGGGGATAATCCTGGGCAATAAGCGCCGCCAAAAGCGATTTGATGTTTTCGCTTTCATTTCTTGCGGCAACAATAACCGAAACGCGTGGCTGCAAATCGCTTTTTTCTTTTGGAATACGATACAGACCCAACAGAATCCAGACCAGTGCGGCCGAATAAGCAAACGTAAGCAGGCAGAGCAGGATTAATGCGGCAAAAATCAAGAGAACAGTCCTGAATTAGTAATTGAAATAAAATTCAAATCTTGCCAGGTGATCAAAAGATCGCCGCCCCTTAATTTGAGCAAGATTCCTGGTGTCGGAATAGGTATAAGAAATGGAAACAAAAAAATCACGACGAATTTGATTAACCAGTTTGATACCCAGCAGTTTGCGATTTTCAACAATGCCGCCGAGGAATTCTTTTTTATCGCCAAATTCCGGCCGCGAATGTGTATCTGCCCGTCCTTTTCCCTTTCTGACACGTTCCAGATTCAACTCGAAACGCACATCCCGGCTGCATTGATAGCCGATCTGAAAAAAAACATTATCGGAATTCGGCCCCAGCCAATGGCCGATGATTTTGTCGTAATGGGTGTAGATATTTATCGAATCCCAATGCGTGTAAACGAAAGGCTCCACGTGTGCATATTCAAAACGGAGGTCGATATTACGAATTTTCAAAGGATCGACCCAATAACCGCCAATGAGGAATGCAAATTTATTGCCAAAATATTTGGTCAGACTTTTTGTGGATGTCATATCGTCGATAAAATATTCACCGTAAAGTTTCACCGACGGGATGAGGGTTGTGGTGACATCGAAACTGAGGGTGTTATTATCCCTGTCACCGAGGTGATGCTCGGCAACGTGATAGGGCATGATCGGATTCAGATAGGCAAACTCGACATCCCTGCCGCCGTAAATGACGGTTTCCGATCCACCGAAATAAAGTCCCGGAATGATGGTGAGATCGATGCGGTGGGCGGCAAGATATTTGGGCCCCAGACTGCTGCTTAAAAACGCGTGAGCGCTGGTAAAAGTAAATCTTTTAAAACGGCTGCTGAAACGTATCATCTCAGCCGGCGGCATGTTGCGCGTAACGGTCAATCCGCCGTGAAAAGCGGGGCCCCAATCAATCTCATCACGGCCAAGTTCGAGGCGCGCCCAGGGTTTGCCGAATATAAAATAGGCAATGGCGCGGTCGCGAATGACGTTGGGCCCGGAGGTAACTACAGGTGAGCCTTTGGAAAGATTGAAACTTTCATCCTTCACCTCGCTGCCGCGGGTTACCGCATTCCTCGCATCCACATAAAATCCGACGTGTTCATCGAGCGAACCGCGAAGGATACCGCCCATCGTCGTTTCGGAAAGCAGTTGATCCGGCTGATACTGCGCTCCACGATTGGAAATGACGGATTCCCTGCCGTATAAATCAAACCAGGCTTTGCCGTGCGGTTCGGCCCATTTCAGCAAATGGGGTTCACGAATAATATTTTGAACATTCACCCCGTTTTGTTTAAGCTCGTTTCGAAAATCACTTTGCATCTGATCAAATAATTGCCGTTCGGTACGGGAAAATAAATCAGGATGTTTTCTTGTCGTTTTTCGAACGGAAAGAATGAGTTCGGCAAAAGTTTTCCTGGAAATCGGGCGTGTTCGCAAGTCATGGGTTCTGAAAAGCCCTTTTGTTTCCAGGCGGTCTAAAAATTGGTAGCCCCAATAATCCAGGGGGACATTGACGTTTTGTCCGATAGCATGAGAAGACAAGAAGAGAAGAAATATAAAGAGAAATTTTCTGTGCAAAAACGATCTCCGGGATTGGTGTTTTTCAACGAAATTTATTTTTCATTGAAAAATATACCAATTCAACCGCGGATTTCAAACTCTTTTTTAAGACATGATTGATAAGCAGGATTTCAAAGCAGCAAATATTCAACGCACAGACTAGTGTGAATCTGCAATTCCATTAATCCAATATCCGGGTTTTCTATGCTGGTGTGCTATGGCCAATATAATTATTTTATGATTTGTGATTGAATATAGAACTTTGTAGGGAAATTTATGGACAAAGCATTTTCGTATTTCTTTTCTTTCAATCGGCCATGTCTTTGGAAACAAATTTATTCTATCAATTGATTTTTGAACTTCATTTTAGAATCGCAGGCCCAATCCTGACTGTTCTTGCTCATAAAAAAGAACTGCGTCTTCCAATTCTTTCTGAGCAAACTTTGATATTTCTATTTCCATTGTTCATCTTGTTTGCGAGCAAACACATCTTTGTATGATACTGTTTCCAAATTGCCGCTTTTGTAAGCTTGCAAACGCCTCTCAGCTTCAACGGCCCATATTTCGTCTATTGTTTTATCCGGTTCATCCAAACTGCGCAATATGCCTTCAACAATCAGGGATTTATCCGCCGGTTTCATTTTGAGTGCAATATCCAATATTTCTCGAACTGAATTCATGCTAAATCTCCTCAATTTTGTTCGCTTTTATTCAAAAATATATCACTTTAACATCAAATTTCAAGCTCTTTTTTAGCAGTTAAAAACTATAAATAAAAACAAAATGAGAGCAACCATTCTCAATTTGCAAGCACCTTTCCCCGCGCAAAAGTTCGGCCCTTCCATTGGAATTTTCCAACCGATCCGCCGATACCAACAATGAGGATATAAAATACCTGAAAAATTTCTGTCACTAA
>JAACEJ010000190.1 GCA_011682565.1 Actinomycetota bacterium
GTAACAATTCCGGATAAAAATGTACCGGCTGAAAAGAGTTTCACTCTTGAAATTAAAACGACAGACCTGACCGGCGCTGATATATTTTCTGTTGATTTTAAAATTATTTTTGACGCATCCATCCTGACGGCAACGAATGTCAGTTCTGCCGGAACGATCCTGGGGCAATGGGGAGCAGCAACTTTTAATATCGGAGCCGGAACAGTGCGGGTGAGTTCGGGCGGAACCACGGCATTAAGCGGCAGCGGACGCCTGGTTAAGATAATGTTCAGAGTTGCGAATAACGCCTCCATCGGAGCAACCAGCCCCATGGCGTTCGCAGCTTTTCAGTTTAACGAAGGCACGCCGAAAGCAAATCTTGTAAACGGCACTTTTACCGTCATCGAGGATACACAGCCGCCTATCATTACTGCCGGGCCATCAGCAGGCTCCGTAACATCTCACTCGGCTAAAATATCCTGGCAGACGGATGAACCCGGCAACAGCGTTCTCGATTACGGCGTAACGACAAGTTACGGTCAAACTTTGCGGGATGAGGGGTTGACGACACATCATACCATGACGATTTCCGATCTTCGCGCAAGCACAACCTATCATTTCCGCGTCGGCAGTACGGATAAACTGGGCAACGGCCCCACGCGCAGCGCTGATCAGACTTTTACAACCGCCGATATTGTTGCTTCACTGCCGGATGAAGCACTCGATCCCGGCGCAACGCTGATGATCCCCGTTTCCATTTCAGACATAACGTCTCAAAATGTTCAATCCGTGCAGATGACCATTCAGTTTGATTCCGACATTCTTTCTGCCACAGGCGTCAGTATAGACGGCACCATTGCCGCCGGCTGGGCAGCGCCATCGTTCTCCATCAATCCGGGAGAGGTACAGGTCACGCTCTCCGGAACGGAACCGCTGTCGGGCAGCGGGATTTTGTTAAAGATGCAAATGCACGTCGCTGAGAATGTTGGAATCGGCAGGGAAACAGCATTGGAATTTACCGGCTTTTCTCTAAATAGCGGCGATCTCCCGGCAAAGACAAGGAACGGCAGTTTTACAGTCAAGGATACGCAAGCGCCGATCATCACTTTTGCACCCGGGGCAATAAATCTGACATCGAACAGCGCGGTCATTCAATGGCAAACAAATGAAGATGCGACCAGCCGCGTGGAGTTTGGCAAAACTTCCGCTTATGGCAATGTAGAGTACAGTTCGCGGCGGGTGCAGGAACACAGCATCACGCTTTCCGGTCTGGATGCAGATGCTACTTATTTTTTCCGTGTCAGCAGCACGGATTCGAGCGGCAACGGCCCGACGTTCAGCGACGAAGGTTCGTTCACAACAAAACCGGGCGGCGATCTTGTCGTGGAAATGTCCGACGCAAGCGTCAACGTCGGCAATGCCGTGTCGATCCCTGTTCGGGTTTCCGATCTGACAGGCCAGGGCGTACATTCTTTCCATACCGTCATTCAATATGATCGGGATTTTTTCGAGTTTCAAAATGTCGATCAGTTAAATTCGATTGCCGCAAGCTGGAATAATTTGTCTTTCGATACGATTGGCGGGCAGATCATTGTCGGCAATTCCGGAGCATCCGAACTCCGCGGAGACGGCGTGCTTTTCAATATCAACTTGCGCGCTAAAAGCGATATCAAAAACAAAGACAGCGAACTGCGTTTTCGTCTGTTTTTCTTTAACAGCGGCTGGCCGGAGGTAACGACCAAAAGCGCCGTTTTGAGCGTTCTCGGTAACCCGGATGTAACTCCCCCGGTTTTTACTTTTGGCCCTGTTGTTGATCAAATTTCATCACAATCCGCCCGCGTTGTGTGGATGACCAATGAACCTTCTTCCGCGAGTGTGGATTGGGGAGAATCCGAATCCTACGGCAATGTTATTCGGCAGGATGCATTTGCTGAATTTCACAGTGTCGATTTAAGCGGTCTGGCTGCAGGAACAAATTATCATGTGCGGGTGAATGCTGCCGATCAGGCCGGTAACGGTCCGGCTGCTGCTTCGGATATTGTTTTTAAAACGCTTTCCACAAACGCCGTGGCTGTATCCCTTTCCGATTTGGAGAAACCGGCCGGCGCTGCTTTTCAACTTGCCGTCAATACGGGAAATCTGAGCGGACTAAAAGTCTATTCGGCTTATGTTATTCTTACTTTTGATGAAACGCTCCTGACGGCCAACAACGCAACCTCATCGGGAACATTGACAGCGGGGTGGGGCGACCCGGTTTATACCATTACCCCGGGAAGAATTGTGATCGCTATGGGCGGAGTGCAGGCGCTGAAAAACAGCGGTAGTCTTGTCAAAATTAATTTTACGCTGGCAGCCGATGCGAAGGAAGGGGTGAAAACGCCCGTTGCCTTTGAGCGATTTACTTACAACGAAGGGACGCCGCCGGTTGTTTTATCAACCGGAATAATAAGTGTTCGCGACGTCTCGATGCCGGTCATTGACAAGGGGCCAATCGTCTTTGGCGAAACGCCGACGACCACTTCCATTCTCTGGTCAACGAACGAACCGACCACTGCAAAAACAGAATATGGAATGACCTCGGATTATGGGGATGAAAAAATAAGCGAACAGCTTTCGACCGGCCATATTCAGGTGCTCTCCGGTTTGACGGCAAATACACTTTACCATTACCAGATCGGTTCCACTGACGCTGCCGGCAACGGCCCGGTTCAAAGCGGAGATATGACCTTTTCAACGGCAGCGGAACAACAGATTTCCATGTCCCTGCCGGATGTTTCCGAAGCGCCGGGAACGTTCTTTGATCTGCCGATCAACATCAGCGACGTCACTGGCCTGGGGATCACCTCTGTGGATTTTGATTTCAAATTCGATGCCAATGTTCTAAATGTTCAATCCGTAGAAACAGGAGGGACGCTCGCCGAAAACTGGAACACACCTTCTTTTCATGTCGCCGGTGATCTGCTAACCGTTTCGCTGTCCGGTGCTGCGGTGTTGTCCGGTCAGGGAATTCTGGCGAAAATACGATTGCAAATATTGCCCGCCGCTTCGGTCGGAGCTAATGTTTCGTTAGAGTTGGAAAATATTGTCATCAATGGCCTGCCCTGGGATGTCCTGATCAGGAACGGCCTGCTGACTGTACGCGATAATGAGCCGCCGGTCATTACTTCCGGGCCGTTTGCCACTTCCATCACCTCCGCATCGGCGGAGATTGTCTGGTACACCGATGAACCGTCCGATGCCGTGGTGGAGTATGGCACGACGGAAAGTTATGGTTTGAAAACGAGTGATTCTGTTTTTCGTGTCGAGCATCATATCGCACTTGCCGATTTGCAAACCAACACGCTGTATAATTTTCGCGTTGCATCGACGGATTCGTTTGCAAACGGTCCGACCACCAGCGCAAATTTGCAGTTCAAAACACTGGCATCGAATGACGGAATTACATTGTCTTTACCTGACACGTCTCTTGCGGAAAATGCCGTTTTTTCCATTCCGGTGATGATCCGAAATGATAACGCCCTGCCCGTGACATCCGTCGATTTTTCGATTATCAATAATTCGGACGTGATTCAATTTACGGGAACGGATTCTTCGGGAACCTTGAGCGAGAACTGGCGCTCGGCAGATTTTCAAACTGCCGGACAGTCGACACGAATAAAACTTTTCGGTGCAACCCCGATAACGCAGGCAGGTGTGCTCATTAACATAAAAGGGAAAATCCTTCCGGCTGCAAAACCCGGCGCATCGATTCCGCTTATTTTTACGGCAGTGACTTTAAATGCCGGTAGCCTGGCTGCGATGAGCGGGAATGGAGCGATTCGTATCAGGGATATGACGCCGCCGCAATTTGTACAAGTGCCATCGGTTGAGCGAGTTCTTTTTAATAGCGCGACAATCCACTGGGAAACGAATGAACCCACGCGCGGATTTATCGAGTATGGCCCATCCATAAGTTATGGGGAGAACGTTCCCGATACACTCCTTGAGACTGTGCACGAGTTTTCGCTTACCAATTTAAATGCGGACACGACATACCATTTTCGTGTCGGCATCAAAGACAGCAGCGGCAATGGTCCCGTTTACAGCCCGGATAATTCTTTTAAAACGCCATCCGCGGATATTGGAATTTCTCTACCTGACACGACGGCTGCACCCAATGATGTCATTTCAATTCCTGTTTTGACGACAGATTTAAGCGGACATAATATTCGCAAAGTTGAAATGACGCTTACCTACGATCCTGCGCTGCTCATTGCAAGCGGCGCAGGGGAGCAGGGGATGCTGGCGCAAAAGTGGGGGCAGCCAATTTTTTCCGACAGGGGAGGAGAGCTTTCGATGACGGCGTCAGGAACGCTTCCCCTTGAAGGTGGGGGCATTCTGGCGACTGTCGTTTTTCGCGTTTCCCCGGGGGCAAAAACCGGGTTCGTTTCACCATTAACAATTTCCAGGATTATTTTTAACGACAATGATCCCAAAGCAACATCAATAAAAGCAGGTTCCATAAAAATCAGCAAGGGGAGCTTAAAAGACGTTGTCCATCTTGCGTTGCCAGACACCGGCGCTTTTCCTGCGTCTCAGCTTCTTTTGCCCGTAACCTGTGATTCTCTTGACGGCAAGAATATTCTTTCGTTCGATTTTACCGTTCGTTTTAATGATTCGATCCTGAAGATTATCGCTGTGGACACGGCAGGCTCTCTTGTTTCAAACTGGAATGATTTCAGTGTCGAAGGAAGCGACAGCACAATTCGCGTGCGCGCATCCGGATCGCAGGCGCTCGGGGGACGCGGTACGCTCATCTTTCTGAAGGCGGAAACCCTGCCGTTAACATCCGGTAAATTGAGCGAATTAAACTTTGCATCTTTTCGTTTTAACCAGGGCTATCCCCCGGTTTCCACCGGCAACGGCTCGCTCGTCATTCAAAAACGAACCGATGTGATTTCCGGCTTTGTGTACGAAACAGGAACGAAAATTGCCGTGGATTCAGTACAGGTGCATTTAACTCCGGGAGAAATGAACACACAAACGGATTCACGGGGTTTTTTCCAATTTCAATATCTTGATCCGGCGGCGGTTTATTCGCTTTCTTTGGAGAAAATCGGATTCAGCAGTCTGCCTCCCATAGAAAATCTATCGCCCGGCGGCGATGAACTGGTGATTTACCTTGAGCCGAAAGACGGCTTTATTGACGGCCACATACGTGATGGAGAAAATAAGCCCATTGTAAAAGCGCTGATTATTGCCGATGACAGCAACGGCAATTTCAGTTCCGCCAATTCGGATTCGACCGGCTATTTTAAAATCAAGAATCTGGCGAAATCCAATCCCTACAAAATCAAAGTGAGCAAGTACGGCTATCATGATAAAATCATCGAGAACGTACCCGTCAATTCGTCAATGGAAATTGTGTTGGATGAGGATTTTGGTTCCATTGCAGGAACAGTGGTTTTTGCGGACAATTCGGCAGCACAAAATATCCGCATTAATTTGACGAACAGTGTAAATCCCCTGGAGGTTGAACATGCCGTTACCGATGAGAACGGCACATATAAATTTGAGCAAGTGAAGGTGGGTAATTACCTGCTGTCCGTCAATTTTCCGGGACACATTAGCGATCCCGAACAATATACGCTGGCAGTTGCGCCCGGCCAGTCTCTAAACGCCGATTTTCAAGTTGAAAAAGCGGTGCTGGCGAGCCTGTCACTTCAGGTCAAAGAAGAGATGGCGAACAATGCGCCGTCCCCTGTTTTTTACCAAGCGCTGACGGAAACCGGCAGGCAAATGAGTATCAGTGATCCTGTCTGGAATGTTTTTCCTCACCAGGCCGGTGTGATAAAAAAGAGCGTCTTTTATCCGAATAATTCATATCTCGGTTCGACCAAGATCATTGTGCAGGATCGGACACGCACTTTTGCCGATACGGCATCCACTGAATTGTTTGCCCCCGTTGGCCCGGGTACGAACCGTACTTTTACAAATGAATCGGGCGTTCTTGTGTCGGTTTCTCCCGGCAGCTTTGCCGAACAACAAAAGCTGAAACTGCTGACGATTCAACTGCCTCCGTTTAAGCAAAATGCAAAAAGCGCAACTGCCTTCGGTGCCGGTTATTTTCTTAAACCGGACGATTACGCTCTGGGTGCAAATATTCGTCTCGAATTTCCGCATGATTCTACGGCCGTATTTTCGCGGCTTTCAATCGGCCGGTGGGATAAGAAAAATGCCGAATGGATCATTTCCGAATCTGTGCAAACGGACGCCGGCACAAACAATATTGTTGCCGACATTTCGTCTCTGGGACTGTATGCCATGCTTGTAAAATCAAAGTCTCTCGGCATTGATTTTATTAAATATCTTCCCAATCCGTTTTCGCCGGAAGTGGATACGGATAATGACGGACACAGCGGGTTGTCCATTCATTTGCAATTCAGCTCGCAGTTTTCGCGGACGCCGTTTGTAACGATGAAAATCTATAATTTGCGCGGCGAACCGGTGCGCGAACTGTTGAATCGAAAGCCATACAGCAAGGATAAAGCAAACATCATTTATTGGGACGGTTTAACGGACGACGGCCTGTGGGCGCGCAATGGTCGTTATATTATTCATACAAAAATTGAGGACGGCAAGGCAAGTGTTGAAAAAGTCGGCACCGTCGTCTTGGTAAGATAGCTTAAACTTTTTGATGCCGGATGCCCGTCAGGGGCTCCGGGTGTAAAGGATGAAAAAATAAAAATGCTGCTTGTAAAAAGTCCCAAAATGTCATTGCGAGCGAAGCGAAGCAATCTGGATAACGGCTATAAGGTGCAGTTTTCTAAGGATCGCTTCGTCGCTCCGCTCCTCGCGATGACATGCTTTTCGGATTTTTACAAAATACTTATA
>JAACEJ010000191.1 GCA_011682565.1 Actinomycetota bacterium
TTTCTTTTTTTCGCAAAACATAAAATGCGGATCATCGTATTCAAAAAGCCGCACAAAAACAACAAGAATGACTTGTTTACAAAAACAGCAGACAAAGAAAACAACCAGGAAGCAGGAATTTGTATTGCCGATTTCAATAATGATTTAAAAGAGGATCGTTATGTTGTGGTTACCGGTAAAGCGAATAAGTTGATTACTTCTCAATATAATCCAAAAACCAAAAACGAATATTCTTATACAAACATTGCAGAAGAAGCTGGAGTTGCCGGCAATGCCTTTATCAGAACAGGTCGTAAGAACTATGATGTTGGAGCGACATGTGCGGATATTGATAATGACGGCGACCAGGATATCATTGTAACCTCGCTTTACGGACCTAATGAAGTTTTTAAGCAGATCAAAAAATTGCAATTCAGAGAATCTGCCAAGACACTGCATCTTTATTCTGATTTTGCAAGAACGCAATCAGGAATATGGGGTGATGTCAACAATGATGGTTACATCGATTTGTTTGTCTCGAATGAAGATTCATCCAATCATTTATATCTCAACAACGGCGCCGGCATTTTTAAAGATGTCACTGAGACGGCAGGACTTTTAATGCAAAGAGGGGGCACAGGCTCTGTTTTTGGCGACATTGATAATGACGGGGATTTGGATCTGTTTATACCACGATATGGAGCTGCTAATAAATTATTCAGAAACGATTGTTCCCAGTCGGATAAAAAAGATATAAAGTTCACAGATATAACAAATGAAAGCAGAGTTGCAGGGCATGATACTCTGGCCAGATCGGTTCATGGTCTTTTCGCGGATTTCGATAGTGATGGCGATCTGGATCTGTTTGTGGCAAATTCGGGAATGGCAAATTGGCTCTACCTCAATGACGGCTCCGGCACATTTCATGATGTTACCGATTCAACCGGTTTTTCGACAGACAAAGAAACAAATATTGCCTGTTTTTTAGACGCCGACAACGACGGCGATCTCGATTTACTGGTGTGCAATCGTAACCGGGACAAGTACTACGAAAATCAAGGCAACGCATACTTTATTAATAAATCTCTGCCTTTCTTCGTGCATAAAGGCGGCTATCCTACGGGAATCGCTGCTGCAGATATCGATAATGACGGCGATGTCGATCTTTATTGCAGCGATGATTTCAAGCCCTCTCATTTACTAAGAAACAATACCGATAATAATAATTTTATAAAAATAAAAATAAGTTGCAGCAAAAGCAACCGGGATGGAATTGGCAGCAGGCTGTATTTATTTCAGCAAGGCCATTTGGGCGAAAAAGCTTACCTGCTGGCCATGCGCCACATAGCTGGCGGCGGCCCGCGCAACAGCATGAGTTCCCGTATCGTCCACTTTGGCATTGCCGACGGCAAAGCAAAAGATATTCTGGTAAAGTTCCCGTCAGGAATACAGCGCAAACTGGTAAACATTCAGCCTGGGCGCTATTTGCAAATTAATGAACAAGACGGCATTGCCCGCAAGCTTTCGCTTTTGCAAAAATGGTACATCAGGAATATCCGCTATACCCCCAATCAGAACGAGGCGCTTTATATTTTAACCTATGTGCTCGTTTTCATCGCCGGCCTTTTTCTCATGCTCCGGAAACGTTGGAATCAATACAAGTTATTTACTATCCTGTGGATCCCGCTTGGTTTATTCTTTGTCTTTTATCTCGTTCTAAAGGATACTCCGGCATTTTCACATTATTTTCTGCCAATTCTGTTAAGCGTTGGCTCATTGGTGACTGGAATTATGGTGAGCAACAAAATCTATGTATCGCCCCTTGCACTAATGGAATATCAGGAAAAGCTCTTCTTTGCAACAAATACATTTTTTCATGGCGAATGGGGTGCGCGTAAATTAAACCGGATAAAATTATATTGCGCAAATCTGTCTGCCGGGGAAATTCCCACGAAAGAAATTCAATCCTATTTACTGGAATCCATTGACGATTATTTTTCGCTTGTATTAACAGAAATTGAAAGAATTATAAATTTCGCAAGATCGGCAAATATATTAGCCGAGACTATCGCGGCCTGTCGATCATATCTTTTGACTTTGTCTACTTCTCTCAATGAGCTCAAGACGGAATTAATTCTAAAAAAGAAATTGACCGGCACACGCTTAAATTCTATCATTGATAACGCTCAGCTTTTACAAGCCAATTTGCATTTGATACGAAAAACCATCAGTGAACAATTTGCCTGCAATATTAATCAAAACGCAAAAAGCACGGTCGAAAATATTTCTGCACAGGGTATCAGAATTGCACTCCATTCAAACGCAGCCGAAAATGTCCTCGCAAGAATAAGACCCGCTGAATACTCGCAAATACTTGAAAATCTTATTAATAACGCCATTCGTGCAGTGCAACACTCGAAGAATAAAAATATAACTATCCATATTGATGCAAATTTCGATTTTGTTTTCATATCAGTTAAAGATAACGGCTGTGGTATTGAATCGTCATTGAAGAAAAAATTATTTTACCAACAAGTTAGCACAAAAAATGGATCAGGAGGATTTGGCCTTTACCATTCGCAGATCATTTTGAAGAAATACGGCGGTAAAATTTCTCTGTTAAAAACCGGAATGAATCAGGGAACAGTTTTTGAATTACAGCTAGAAAGGACAGATAATGACTAAGAAATTTGATCTATTACTGGTAGATGATGATGATGAATACGCCCGTGATTTTGCACTATTGGGACAGGAAGTTTTTAACGTTTATAGATCCGCTACAGGGGAAGAGGCGCTTAAAAAGCTACAAAAGTTTGAACCTGACGCAGTGATTCTCGACTTGAGGCTGGGTTCCGGCATTGATGGTCTTGAGACATTGAAAAGAATTCGCTCTCAATTTGTGGAACTGCCAGTCATTATGGTTACCGATTATGCCAGCATCGAAACTGCAGTCGAAGCGATTAAATTAGGGGCATTTCACTATATTTCCAAGCACCCCAACATGAAAGCACTTCATGCAATTATTAGACGTGAATTGCAGCAAATAAGCTGGAAGACTCTTTTTATCAGAGAAACGGACAAACATTTTGGAAGTATTGTCGCCAGTTCGCCGGTTATGAAAAACATATTTAAAACGATTCAGAGGATTGCGTATAGCAATGCCAATATTCTCATTCAAGGAGAGACCGGCACGGGGAAAGAGCTATTGGCCAGAGCGATACATAGCCAAAGTCCACGCGCTCAATTACCTTTTGTGGCTATTAATTGCAGCGCTCTTCCTTTTCATTTATTTGAAAGCGAACTTTTTGGCCATGAAAAAGGATCCTTCACCGGAGCTATTGCCCGTAAAAAAGGCAGGTTTGAGTTAGCAGATGGCGGAACAATATTTTTAGATGAAATAGCCGATTTAAATTATAACCACCAATCCAAGCTCCTCCGGGTTATCGAAGAACAGACATTTACGAGGGTTGGTGGAGAGAAGGAAATAAAAGTGAATGTCCGGATTATGGCGGCAAGCAACAAAAATATTCAGGATGAAATAAAAGCAACACGTTTCCGAGAAGACCTTTTTTATCGTTTAAACACCATTCCTCTTAAATTGCCGGCGCTAAGGGAACGGAAGGAAGACATTCCTGTTCTTATCGATTATTTCACTAAAAGCGCCTACGCTGAAAACAAGATAAAAAACTCAGGGTTTACAAATCAGGCCATCAATAAATTAAAAAATTATTCATGGCCGGGCAACATACGTGAATTGAAATCTTTTATAGAACGCACCATCATAATGCATCCGGATAAGAGAATTCAGCCGGAAGACATCGAACTGGGTCAAATTTCTTCTGATATTCCTGTTTTTTTTGAGAAATTTCTGAGGCTTCCCTATCCTGAGGCGCGCACCCGGGTTCTGATGGAGTTTAAGAAAATATACATCGCAGAGCTTACCAGGCGCAATGGCGGAAATATTACAAAAGCTGCCGGGGAAGCACAAATACAGCGAAGCAGTTTGCATAGAATGATGAAAGAAATAGTGATGAATGACAAGTAGGATAGCAGATGGCGGATGCCAGATGTCAGATTCCTGATATGGCGGGTGTTGTCAATTTTTTAAATTCATTTTTAGGAGGGATGAAAATTGAACAAGGCGAAAAGTTATCGAGATTTGCAAGTATTTGTGTTAGCTAAAAAGTTAGCGATAAAAGCTCACAAAATGTCTCTTGCGCCGGCAAAATACGAATCATAGGAAGCAGGAAGCCAGATTAGACGCTCTTCCAAATCTATTGTCTGCAATCTTGTTGAAGGATTTGCCAGAAGGAATTATAAGAACAAATTCTTGCGTTACATAACGTATTACATCGGTGAATGCGATGGGACCCAAGTACATCTGCAGATGCTTTTCGAGACTGGGTCACTGAAAGTGAGAAGCAATTTGACTATCTCAGCAAAGAATACAACAAATTAGCACGAATCTTAAAGCGTTTCTGCAGCTCAGTATTGAAAATGCACATCAGCCCCAAATAATCATGCATTAATTATTGGGCGCCGATATCTGGCATCAGGAATTTGGAATCAAAAGAATAATATCTCATTTAAAAAAATTCGTAATAGTTCAGCCTCTTTATTTTTGGACACTGATTTTCGCAGATATACGCAGATAAAAAATGAATTTAATTGTTTTTATTTCTTGTTTTGTGTTTACTTTATTGAGTCAATTGACAATTCTTTGCAATGAACTCAATCAGCGGTAATCAGCGTTTATCTGTGTCCAATTTTAGTACACCTGAACTGCTACAAAAATTCTTTGTTTAATTCGATTTTGATATTATATTAATAACAACAAGTGCCCAATCTTAATTTGCGGAAATAGTGTATAATTATTTAGCAAAATCAAGGATATTGCAGTCGGAGGATAAGCTATGTCTATCAAAGAATATGTTGCCGAAACAATTAAACACCTGAATGAAGCCGACCTTCAACAGGTTGCAGAATATGTTTCATTTTTAAGATTTCGTCAGCGTTCTCTTATGACAACACATCTCGATGCAACCCAAATTGCAAAACTCTACGCAGGATTTGCAGATGAAGATATGGAATTGGCAGAACAAGGAATGGATGAGTACGCGACGAAATTGCAAACCGAAGATTCATGATGGCCATAAAACGAGGTGACATCTGGCTGGCAAATTTAAATCCTACCCGAGGTTCAGAACAAGCTGGAATACGGCCTGTGATCGTCTTTCAAAATGATATAATCAACAAATTCACATCTACAGTGCTTTCCATTCCATTGACAACGAATCTGCGCAGAGCGTTGCTGCCGTCATGTTTAAAGTTATATAAAGGGGAAGGTGGGCTTGTAAGCGATTCGGTTGCTTTATGTCATCAACTCCGGGTTCTGGGCAAAACGCGATTAATTCGCAGGCTTGGTTCGTGCGCTCAACGGACAATAACTGAAATCGAGGCTTGCGTACTATTCACCATGGGTATAAGCTGAGTTTGCAGTCAAGAAGGCAGGACTACTGAGAAATAGTCTACATCGACGAATAAAACACGTAAAATGAATACATTTTTCAATGCTTTTCAAAACAACGCGATTAGAAGATGAAAAGCAATTTAACTATCTCAGCAGAGAATACAACAAATTAGCACGAATGTTAAACCGTTTCTACAGCTCAGGGACGTGAATTAATCAAGTGCACCGAACTAACTCTTGCAAAAATAGCACTTGAAAAAAAGCAAATGGTAAAATTATTTAATTCACAGTCATCAGTATTGAAAAGCACATCAGCCCCAAATAACCATGCATAAACTTCTGGCATCCGCTATCCGGAATCTGCTCCCTGTCTCCTCCATGTAACACCTCTATGTTATAGCTAAACAAGAACTAAACCGCGAAAACGCAAAATCAAGGTGTTTCCTGCATGTTACCACTTTTTAAAAGTCCCCCTTTAATTCCTGTCCACTCTACTCTATAATAAATTAATAAATAGGCACTTACCAACACAAACCACATTCCCTTCATAACGGCACAGGATTTGTCTGTAAAAAGCTAAAACCGGCGTTCCATCAAGCCGGAAAAATTCCTCATTCATTATAAAATATCATGTATAAAATACTTTTATTAGATGATGACATCGATTTTGTCATAGAAATACAAAAGCTGTTTCCCCGCGATACCGAATGGCTGGCGACAATTGACAGTAAAAATGCGCTGGAATTGCTGAATCAGCATATATTCGACTTTGTCATTGTACGCAAACATAATGAGACCCTGTTGCAGGAATGTCTGGCCCTGCATAGTCAAAATACACCAACATCCGAATTGAAACTTTTCAAACGCGTCATTTTACTGCCGAAAAAGTATTGGAAGAGGCAGATAAAAAAGAAACTTTTCCAAGGGGGATAAATGACCCAAGATGATCCGGCACGCCGGGGGGAGGCGCGCTGGAAAATTAATAAAGGAGGATTGTTCAATGAAAAAGAACCTTTTGTTTTTGGCCGCTCTCGTTAGCATAATCTCTTTGAGTAGCTGCGCCTACGTACTCACACCTGTAATGGGAGGATTATATACTGACGTAACTGCACCGATTACCTATGAATCCGGTAATCAAGATCAGCAATATCAAGTTTTAGGTGAGGTGGAAGGAACAGCAACGGCAAACTCAATATTTGGAATAATAGCCACGGGCGATGCAAGTGTATATTCTGCTTACAAAAATGCATTGAGTAAAAAGCCAGGCACTGACAATTTAATAGATGTAATGATTGATTATAAAGGGAATAGTTTTCTGGGTCTTTTCGCCAGTTATACAACAATAGTGAGAGGCAAAGCTGTAAAATAT
>JAACEJ010000192.1 GCA_011682565.1 Actinomycetota bacterium
CTGGATGTCGACTAACGTGCTGTTTTATAAAGATCGCTTCGTCGCTCCGCTCCTCGCGATGACATGCTTTTTGACTTTTTACGAGTTTGTCATAGATCAATCTAAAATTCAATTAGTATTTCAGCTGTTCAAATGAATTTATAACAGAGACTCTGCATTTTGGCAATTTGCAAATCCTTTGTTATTCAAAGAAAATAACGATTTTTTTCCAATTTTGCTTGCGTTAATTTTAATATAGTTGATTATTATCCTTGAAATAATTAATATCCATGAAATGAATTTTTGGTGCATTTTTATTGAGAGAATCGAAAAATGAAAGACAGCTTTTACACAATCGACCGATTGCCGCCTTATGTTTTTGCAGAGGTCAACGAGGCGAAAATGATCGCCCGCCGTGCCGGGGAGGATATCATCGACCTGGGCATGGGAAATCCCGATTTGGCAACACCCGAACCCATTGTTGAAAAACTGGTTGAGGCCGTGCGTAATCCGCGCAATCACCGTTATTCGGCTTCCCGCGGTATCACAGGTTTACGAAAAGCCATCACGGAGCATTACGCGAGTCGTTATGATGTTAAACTCGATCCTGAGACTGAAGCCATCGCGACCATCGGTGCGAAGGAGGGAATGGCACATTTGGCGCTGGCAATTATTGCACCCGGAGATAAAGTGCTCGTCCCGAATCCGACGTACCCGATTCATGCTTACAGCGTCATCATCGCGCATGGGGATTTGCATTCGGTTCCCCTTGAAAGTGCAGAACAATTTCTGCGCGACCTGAGCAGGACTTTTTTTCAGGTTTGGCCAAAGCCAAAATTACTGGTCGTTTCTTTTCCCCATAATCCCACAACGATTGATGTTGATTTCGATTTTTTCAAAGAACTGGTAGGCTTTGCAAAAAAAAATAATTTGATAATTATTCATGACTTTGCTTATGCCGACATTGCGTTTGACGGATATGTGCCGCCGAGCTTTTTGCAGGTTCCGGGTGCAAAAGACGTGGGAGTTGAATTTTATTCCATGTCAAAAAGTTTCAGCATGCCCGGCTGGCGTGTTGGATATTGTGTCGGCAATCCGAAAATTGTTGCCGCACTGGCACGCATAAAAAGTTACCTGGACTATGGCATTTTCCAGCCAATCCAGATCGCCTCTGTAACGGCGCTGCGTCACTGTCTCCACGACGTGCCGGGCATCGCGGAAACTTATCGAGCCAGACGCGACTGTTTGATCAGCGGGCTGGACAGAATCGGTTGGCATATTGAATCACCAAAAAGCACAATGTTTGTCTGGGCAAAAATTCCCGATCAGTTTCACGGCATGGGAAGTATCGAATTTTCCAAGATGCTGATTGACAAGGCCAAAGTTGCCGTGTCACCGGGAATTGGCTTTGGAGCGTTGGGGGAAGGATTTGTCCGCTTTGCATTGGTGGAAAATGAACATAGAATCAGGCAGGCAATACGTGGAATTAAGAATGTGTTGCAGGAAAATGAACAGTAAACAAATCAGGTATTAAATCGTCTTTGTATCGATCTACCGACGAATGCAGCCAGAAAAGCTTTTAGCAATGCTCCGGGTAAGAAAACAACGGCACCGACCAGAATAATATGAAATAAAGAAACAGTCTTGCCCATTCCGAATTTGAGCGCAAAATAAAGCCACACATCGCCAAAAGTAAGAACAAGGACCAAGCCAAAGAGCGCGCTGCCAAAAAGGCCGGACAATGAAAGCGAATTTCTCCCGTGCATGCGCAATCTGGCAACGACGAATGCTGCCAGCGGCAGGCTGAGTAAATAGCCAAAAGTGGGCTGAAGAACATAGCCGATGCCTCCCCCATTGGCAAAAACAGGCAGTCCCGCAAGGCCAAGAATAAGATAGGCAACCTGGCTCAAAGCAGCGTATTCCGGCAACAAAAGCACGCCACTCAGCACAGTGAATAAGGTCTGCAAAGTGAGTGGAACCAGCGGAAATGGTATTTTTATGAAAGCGCCGATTGCTGTAAGCGCTGTAAAAAGTCCGGCAAGAACAAGATTTTTCGTCAGGATGTCACTTTCTCCTTTTTGTCGATCCCGCATTTATTCAGCAGGAATCCATTAAAAAGCGCCCAGCCTAAATGCCCGACCAGGGCATTCGGCCGGTAAATTTATTAAAAAATCATCTTTAAAGCAATTGAATCCATCACATCGTACATACAAATATTTCAGTCAAAGCCCGTTTCGTTTCTTCGCTTTTTTGCTGTTTGTTATTATTCTTTCAACTTTTCCGGCTCCGACCAGGGCGGATTCCGCCAGAGTTTTGGAAACAATCAAACTCAAATTTGACGGAGTCGAGGCCCCTCCATACTGTCTTATTCCTTATCAAAAAATTCGCCGACCCAAAGTCGGCCTTGCGCTTAGTGGTGGCGGATTGCGAGGTGTTACACAAATCGGCGTTCTTAAGGTGCTTGTTGAAAACGACATTCCCGTTGATTACATTGTCGGAACAAGTATCGGGGCCTTGGTCGGTGCTTTATTTTCATCCGGCTATTCTCCGGATGAAATGTGGAAAGTAACAAAATCTATAGACTGGGGCAGCGTTTTGGACGACAAACCGCAGCGTTCAACTTTATTCCTCGGCGAAAAGCAAAAAATCAATCGTGCGTTTCTGCAATTTCGGCTTGACGGCTTAAAACCATCTCTGCCGGAAGCCTATACGCCTGGTTATAAACTGACAGACATTTTAACAAAACTGATCCTGGATGCGCCCTACCATTCTCAGGATTTCACCACTTTGCCTGTCCCGCTAAAAATAATTGCTACAGACTTGCTTTCAGGACAAGCCGTTTTTTTGAAGAAAGGGGACCTCGCCGAGGCGATTCGTGCTTCGATTGCCATTCCCTTGTTGCTGACACCGGTTGAAATCGATTCCATGCTCCTTATCGACGGAGGTGTAATGGATAACATTCCTGTCGAGGCGGCAAAAAAGTTCGGTGCTGATATTGTCATTGCAGTGGATGCGACCTCACCATTGCGCACCAGGCAAGAAATGCAAATGCCCTGGGAAATTGCAGATCAGGTGACCACGATTATGCAGAGAGAACACGACAAAAGCCAACTTTCCCAAGCGGATATTGTCATTCAGTTTAATGACTTGCAGGGAAATTCAACCGATACAGAAAATATCGACGTTTTTTATAAAGAAGGGCAGAAAAGAGCAGAGCAACAAATCGCAAAATTAAAAGCCATTCTTTACAATGCAGAAACTGACGACAACGATCAAATCTATCATATTGCGCGGGTAAAAGTATCGCAATCGCCTGCGCTGCATATCGATTTGCCGATTGATACGACCGGACATAGAAATATCTCCGGGAATGAAATTTATTCGACATTGGAAAAAATGTACGAGCTTGGTTATTTCAAATCTGTTCTGGCAGAAATAACCCGGGTCGGAATGGATACGGTACTTTATTACCGTCTCACCCCCAATCCTGTGTTATCCAAAGTTGAATTTTACGGCAATACTATTTTTCCCGATTCTGTTCTCGCAATGCCGCTTGAATCGTCGATAGGTAAAGTACTAAATCATAAAAAATTAAAGAAAGCACTCGAATCTGTTATAAAGCTATACAGAAAAAACGGCAGTTCACTTGCCCGGATTGACAAAATTTCTTTTTCAAAAGAAAAATCAAAAGCCAAGATTTATCTTTCAGAAGGACGGATTGGAAAAATTACTTTTTACGGCAACAAGAAAACAAAAGATTTTGTTATCTCGAGAGAATTTTCTCTTAAGGAAGGTAATATTTTTCAGATTAAACAAGCGAACGATGCCAAGAACAATCTATACGGTACAGGACTCTTTAATTCAATTATTTTAAAATTACGTCGGCAACAAAACCTCTGGAACCTCCAGCTGAACCTGAATGAAAAACTTTCACACGTTGTTCGTTTGGGGGCGCACTATGACAGAGAAAGAAATGGCCGCGCTTTCGTGGAATTTTCCAACGAAAATTTTTTAGGAACAGGCAACGATCTCACTTTCCATGGCCAATACGGTGATCGTGATCTTGTTACATCGGTTGATTATCGAGTAGATCGTATTTTTAAAACTTACCTGACCAGCCGCATAGACATTCATCACAAAAAGAGCAAGCATTTCGCCTATAAAAATTTAAAAGGTGTGGGAGAATACGAACGACAGGCGACCGGCGGCTTGTTCACACTGGGACAACAGATAAAAAGGTTTGGTACAATTTTCGGATTTATGCGCATTGAAGAAATAAATATTCGCAGCATTTCGGGACACGGCTATGATGCCGGGGCCTTGGTTATAAACACGATCGGCTTTAACACAATCATCGATACACGCGACCAAGTTCCGTTTCCTCGTACCGGCAAGTACCACAAATTTTCGTACGAAGTATCGGGCGGAAAATTTCTTGGCGCCGACATTTCTTACTTTAAAGTTCAAAACCAGCTTGCGACTTATTGGACATTCAAAAAAAGAAACACAATCTGTCCAAAATTAATTTGGGGTACATCGGATTTAACGACGCCGTTTTCTGAGCAGTTTCGCATTGGCGGTGAAAAGTCTTTCTATGGACTTCGTGAAGGTGAGATGCAGGGCCGACACGTCATTCTCGGCAGCCTTGAATATCGGTACCAACTCCCCGGGAGAATTTTGTTCGATACTTTTCTTTCCCTTCGATTCGATGTTGGAGCAGTGTGGGAAAGTGTTCTTGATGTTAAAGCAGAGGATTTTATTCACGGCAAAGGAATTGCCGTTTCGTTTAAAACGCCGATCGGTCCGATTACTTTTGCATACGGACGTGCGAGTAATGGAAAAAGAGAGGTCTACTTTACTGCGGGGTATGATTTTTAGGCATGGCTCCTTTCTCCTTTATTTAATATTAGTGATAAAACGTTTCTTTCCGGCAGGCCAGAGTTGTACGTCCGGCAGATGCGGATTGTGCTCATTCTGCGAGGTGGACTGCCAAAGACTTTTTTCAGGGAATGTTTAAATAACATGGCTAACTGACGACCTTGAAATAGTCTTGCCCGAAATCGTTTTGCCTGTTTTGGTGAGCAAAGCTGAATCGTTGGATAATCCTGCTTTTACACTTCTTTTACATTTCTTTTAAAATAATTGTTGTATATTACTTTTACTAATTTGACAGCGATAACTTGAAACATCGCGAAACGAATAAAATTCATACGGAGAAGATATTTTGAAGAATTTCGAAAAAATGCCTTCGCTTGAAATTGGAAATCTAAAGATCAAGCTGCCCATTATTCAGGGCGGCAT
Organism: Actinomycetota bacterium; assembly: GCA_011682565.1. Lineage (GTDB taxonomy): Bacteria > Zhuqueibacterota > Zhuqueibacteria > Residuimicrobiales > Krinioviventaceae > Hydrothermomicrobium. The sequence continues at coordinate 5,281 of JAACEJ010000192.1, forward strand.
GGGAGTTGGCATCTCATTGTCCGGTCTGGCATCTGCCGTCGCCAGTCAGGGCGGCGTCGGAGTCATTGCTTCGGTTGGGATTTCAATGATCAGATCCGACGTGCAGACATCATATCGAAAAGCAAATATAATCGGGCTTGTTGACGAGATCAGAAAGGCCAAAAGCCAGACGGACGGCATCATCGGCGTCAATATTATGGTAGCATTAACAGACTTTGAAAATTTATTATTGACTTCCGTGGATGAAGGCGCCGACCTTGTTTTGCTGGGCGCCGGGCTTCCTCTCAAGGTTCCGAAACTGCTTACACCGGAGCGGATGCGGGAAGGAAAGACAAAAACAATTCCTATCGTCTCCTCGGCGCGCGCGACAGAACTCATTTTTAAATCATGGGCGAAACATGACTGCTCGCCGGATGCGATCGTCGTTGAAGGCCCAATGGCCGGCGGTCATTTGGGATTCAAGAAAATGCAACTGGGCGACCCGAATTATAAATTAGAAAACCTGATTCCCGACGTCGTCGACATTGTCGAACCGTGGCAACAACGCTTTGGCAAAAGCATTCCGGTCATTGCTGCGGGCGGTGTTTACACCGGGGCGGACATCCTGAAATATCTGCAACTCGGCGCCCGGGGTGTTCAGATGGCGACTCGTTTTGTGCCAACGTTTGAATGCGACGCAGATGTTGCATTCAAGCAGGCCTTTGTCGATGCGAAAAAGGATGATATGGCAATTATTCAGAGTCCGGTAGGCTTGCCGGGTCGCGCGATAAGAAATTCCTTTTTAAATGAAGTAGAGGCCGGTGAGAAAAAGCCTTTCAAATGCCCATACAAGTGCCTGAGAACATGCGATTACAAAACCGCACCTTACTGCATTGCCCAGGCCTTGGGGAACGCACAGCAAGGCAGGCTTGAGGATGGTTTTGTTTTTGCAGGCGCCAATGCCTGGCGGACGACAGAGATTACATCGGTGAAGAGTGTCTTTGACGCTCTTGCCGAGGAATACGCATTGGCGCGTCTGTTAGAGAGCAAGCAACAGGCGGCATCCGAAGAATTGCTCCAGGCCTGCGCTTAGAATTTTTTCACGATGCACTGCCTGACGACATTTTTCTGCCGCCCGCAACTTTATAGCATTCACTCTAATATATTTCAACTATCCTGATCGCCCCGGAATGCATTCCCGGGGCGGTTTTTAAAAGTAACGTTGCCCACGCTTTCCATCCCATAAATCTGTATAAAGAATCAAATCCTCCAGGAAAAGTATTCCCCAAAAGATGAAAACAACCCACAGATAAACCGATTCTCATTGCCAAACTCCTGCTTGGCGATATGATTTGAATGTTGTCGATTAAATTGGATAAATATGTAAAATATTATTATCTTAAATGTCGACTTGGTGTACAACAAATAAATAATCCAAAATATGAGGAACAAATGCGAAACTACCGAGTAGAATTCGTTCTTATTTTCACTTTGATTTGTGTGATGGGCCTTGCATCCGTTGTCCTGGCCGGGA
>JAACEJ010000193.1 GCA_011682565.1 Actinomycetota bacterium
TTACCAAAGAAAATGTGGATCAGTTTTTGGCAAAGCAATGATGATATTCTTTATTTAAAGGAGTAAAAATAAATTATGAAAAATTGGCACCGATTATTTAACAAAGATTTAGGGAGCAGACTTTATTCCTGGCGGCACAAATCCCCAAGCAGGTTTTTTATGAAAATACTCACATGGCTCCTGGGGGGGTTTGTATTCGGCATCCTCGCGGCAATATTTTTTGATGTTATCGGCCTCGTTGAGATCGCCCAGAACGCAGCCCGGATTGTTTTTTTTATCACGTTTCTTTCCGGAGTTGTTAATGCATTTTATCGTTTTATCATAAACGGTGTGGAATTTATTATTATGCAAAAGGGTCTGGTTGCCATAAAACCGGTTTCAGGCTTGGAAAAATTAGCAAAATTAATTGAACGATTTTTCCCGCGTTTGAATAAAAGCGAGTACCTTGAATGGCAGGAAATTAAGGAAATTAAAGAAGGCAATGGGGAACTTTATGTTGTTTTGGAGGAAGGAGCAGAGGAATTTTCGCTCGGCGTTTCACCATGCCTGAGTGTCACTGCCTACAATGAAGATGGAATTGGCAAGACTCGGGAATCTCCTGGTGGACGGCTCCCCCTCTTTTACAGCAATCCGGAATTTGATAAGGATGTTCTGCGCCGCGCCGTGCAAAAAGCGCGTTTTGCGAAAAAAATGCTGACCAATAAATAGAAGCTGAAATGCAATAATCATTTATTATCCTGGTAAAAAATCTGGTCGGGGGCTACACGTGAAAAAAAACCACAAGGAGTCATACTATGCCTTCCAGAATCACTCCTATTGATGTCAAAGCATTTGCGAATCCTGAGATTTATAGAAAAGGAGAACAAATCTTCGAGAATGATTTGGTGAGATATCGTTTTCAAACTCACTATGGTCTTCAAGCGACTGTTCGGAGTAAGGGCAAATTCCGCGTGGAAATGATTGTGGACGGGGAACAGTTGTTCGGCCGATGCCCCTGTCACATCGGCAGCACCCCTTGCGAACATCAAGTGGCAACACTTCTCTCGTGGGTAAGCGAACCCCAGACGTTCATCAGCTACCAGGCCCTGAGAAAATCAATCCGACAAAAAGACAAAAGTACCTTGATCGATGTCCTCATCAATCTCATTGAAGTTTTTCCGGAATTGAGTCACTTTTTCGTTTCAACACCCGGGCTCGATGAAATAGTTGCCATCCGCGAAGACGTGGCCAGTATTTTTGATTTCCCTCATAGCGAAAAAATCGATCCAAAGGAAATTATCGAACCTTTCCAGATTTTGTATGTCCGCACCAAGATGTTGCGAAATGAAGGCAAGTGGACGCATGCGCGCATACTTTTATTTGAACTGCTGAACAGAACGCTCGCTCTGCTGGACAGTGGACAAACTTATGAGCCTTTCCAGGAAAATTTTGTTGCCGAATTAGGCGATGATTATGAAGATATTGCCATTTCCGATCCTGATTTTGACGAACACAGGGGAGACGTTCAAAAGGAAGTACAGGAAATCCTCGACCACGAGTCGGCAAATGCCGAGGGTGTATTCCTGGAACAACTCTGCGAGCGTTTGGGAGTCGACGAAACATGAACTCGAAAAAATGCCCGGGACATTATCTTTATAACTATTTACGTTGAAAAGAAAAGACTACAAACGGGGGAGCAAACGCGTTCGAATCAATCCTTTTCATTATAAAAAGGTGAGCAAATGGATTGGGAACAAGTTAAACAAACTTTTACTCCAGGTAAAAGAGTAAAAACGACCATTGACAGAATTGATTATTACGGTCTTTTTACGCAGCTTGAGGGCGGAATTGTCGGATATGTTCGGCGTGATGAGGCATTACTTACCCGTAAAATTACAGACCTGAATAATCATTTTGTCGTCGGCGAGAGCAGGGATGCTGTTGTTGTTAAACCGCTTCAGCGCTATCACAGCATTGAACTCAGTTTTCGCCAAGCAGAAAGGGATCCCTGGCTGGAGTTTTTAAAGACAAATCCTGTTGGCAGTATTCTTGAAGGCGAGATTGTTTTATTAACCGAAAGCAAAGCCTGGATCGAGTTCGAACCCGGGGTTGTGGGCCTTCTCCAGAAAAACGAAATGTGGCTGCGTGCACCGAGGGTTGAGGATGTTTTTATGATCTATGACCGGGTGCGCATTAAAACCATTGGTGTGGATGAAGAAAATAAATATTTCATTCTCAGTGTACGCGCTCTTTTCGATAAAGAGCTCGACCGCAAAAGTGAACACGCAACCTATACCATCGAAGAATCATTAAATGAAGCCCTGGAAATTTTTCATTGGGAACAAAACAAACAGACGACGCGGGACATTGGCTTGTCTGATCGTTGCCATGAATCGATTCACAGTATCGCCATCATTGATGACAGAGATGTCACTGCCGCTCCATTGTCTCTGATGCTCGAAGGGTTTGGATTTAAAGCCGAGTTTATTCCTTATTTCACGGATTCTGTTTCCCGGCTTGAAAAACAGGATTTTGATCTTTACCTGGTGGCTGCCGGTCTTGCAAACGAACAGGATCCATTTGCTATCGCGTTGAAAAAAAAATACCCAAAAGCCGGAATTGTTGTTTATGGAACAAGCGAGCAATTTGAAGCTTTAGAGGGAAAACTGGCCGAAGCAGAGTTGGGCGGCTACTTTCTGCTCATCCCATATACAAGCCTCGATCTTGCCGAAACATTAAACCAATTTGCAGGAAAAAATATTAAAAAAAGACGGGAGATTAAGGGAGAAATATTAGAAAATATTTCCTGGGAAGATGAAAAGACACATTTGCCGCAAGAGGGGAAGAGCATAGATCAACTTTTAAAAGAGATCAAAACCTGGTCAGCCGCTACTTTTGCAGTCATTTTCAAAATGAACCTGAACACCAAAGATGTGGAAATTTTTGCTGCGGAAGGCAAAGAATTCGAATTGAGCAGTTTTGACAAGGGGCATCTCCAGTTTTCTCCGATAAAAGATGCTATTGCTGACGGAGAATTGATCGATGAACCTCAGGGAAGCGGCAAGATCAAATACCTTCGTTGCCTTGGGCAATTTGAATCAATTGTCGGAATTAGAATTTCGTTTAATGATGAATTCGGCTATGCCTTGTTTTTGTTTGGTGAGCATAGGCATCAATTTTCTCATATCGAAAAAAGAACCTTTCAGGTTTATGAGCTTGCACTGAGAGCAGCGATTGAGCGGAATAAATTTAAAGCTGTGCGCGAAGCAGAACAAAAGTTCCTTGTCGCCGGACGAATCGCCGCTGGTTTGATGCATGAAATCAAAAACCAAATTCAGGCGATGCAAAACTGGCTTGAAGGTCTTAAAACGGATAGCGTGAATCTGAATAAAGGCATCATTAAGACAAACGACAAAGCTTTTCTTGCCAGATTTGAAAGATCAATTAACGGAGCTTTGGAAATAGAAAAACGAACGAGAAAAATCGAGGAACTCTTTCTGGATTTGATGCGAACGAGTAGACTGCACACCGTAAATGTTTGCCACTTTATCGATTCGTTTATCGAGGTTATGCAGCCGTTGGCCAGGGAAAAGAAAATTTCAATCGAAACATCAATTGAAAAGTGTCCGCCGATTGAAACAGATATTTCTGCCCTTCATCAAATTCTTTTGAATTTGTTTATGAACAGTCTGGATTTTATTCCGCTGGTGCGCAAAAGAACAGGCAAGATAAAAATAGCGGTCAAGTATAGACGGGAAGATCCAGTGCCAATAAAAATTGAATTTTGGGATAACGGGCCGGGGATTAACGAAAAGCAAAAAGAAAAAATCTTTGACATGCTGTTTACAACAAAGCCGGAAGGTTCAGGTCTGGGACTGTACATCTCACGACGTCTGGCTGGGTCTTTGGGCGGAAAACTTTATGTGAGTCACACAATAAGGCTTTCGGAAAGTACCTTTGTATTGGAATTGCCGAAACGAAAAAAGGGAGGAACGGCAAATGCGTAGAGCAGAGGAACCACTTGCGGATTTATTACAGTACATCAGCATTCTCATCCTGGATGATGACGAACAAGTCCGGGATTCGACACAAATGAGATTACAACAGGCAGGTTACCCAAAAGTCGAAGTAACGGGCGATCCTGAGGAGGCGGTTAAAAAATTTCGTCAGACGGATATTCTTTTGACCGACCAGGTTCTGGATTCCACTGAATGGGATGGTATCAGGATTACACGGGAAGCCAAAAAACAGGCGAGAGATAACATCCAGGTCATTCTCTATTCCGGGTGTGTTTCGGAAATTGCAGACCAGGCAACAGAAGCCGGAGCCATCGCTTTTCTGGAAAAGCCACTCAATTTTAATTACCTGAAACTTTGGATTGAAGAAACAGCCAAGCGAATCTGGCTGCAACAAATATTGGATACCACGCCGGACGAACTGGTTGTCATGGATACATATGATTTTGGGAAAATTCATTTTGTAAACAAGACTAAAAGAGATATTTTTGAAAAGGGTGTTCCCCTGGAAGGAGATTATTGCTGGAAACGGTTCGAGAAAAAAGGACACGGTAACAAGATGTGCTATGGATGTCCCGCTTATCAGGCTTTTAAAAACAATCGACCGGTACGGACAGAGTGGTCTTATAAATCGCGCATCACTGGAAAGAAAGAAAGCGTGGATCTTTATGTAGCGCCATTAAAAGACAAGAGCGGAAAAATTCGCGCTATCGTCGAGTCCTGCCGCGATCGCACGGACAAAATGATCGTCGAAAAATACATCAATAAAATTGAACGCGTCAGTAATTGGGAAAAACGGATTGATGTTTTTCTGGAAGGTTTCAAAGAGTTGGGATACCAGAGAGCACGGTTTTACCAAAGCGTCCCGTCGGATGGTGAAACCATTTATCGCGGTATCAAATCTGTCGGAATGCCAGACGATTTCAACATCAGAAGTTTTAGCTACAGCGATAAAATCGATGAACCTACACAAATCCTGCAAAGAGTCAAAAAACCTATTTTATTTGTTGTGAGCTGGCAAAAGCCCGATCAAGAATGCCAGCCAGATGATGTTGTCAGATATATGTATCAAGTAGGTTCAAATAACGTCGCCCATAACAATATTTTACTCAAAAAAAAGTGGCTGGATATTCCAATAATAGCAAATAAAAAAATCATTGCCAAAGTATCGGTCGATTGCGGAGACAAGGATAAATTTATTTCAAATTATGATTTTGATATATTACAATTTTATTCTATCAGCGCGGGGCAGGCTGTTTTTAATGCGCAACATTACGCCAAAACGAGGCTGAACCATGAAACGGAAAAAGCTATTATTGATATGGCCCGGGAAATAACCGGCGCCGAACAAGATCCGAAGCTTATTGATCGGGCGGTGCGCCGTGTTTGCAAAGTGATGAACACGGCAGTGTGCTCTATTTTCTTGTATGATGCAAATGAAAATGAACCTGTCCTTCGCCGGGAAACGACGCATATTATCGATGCGAATAAAAAGCATTTTTCCAGGATTGATTTTAAAGAGGAGTATAAACCGGGAGAAGCTGTTACCGGTAAGGTTTTTGAAAGCGACAAGGGGCTTGTAGTAAACGATCTGCTTGAAAAAGCAGAGAGAATGAGACGCGGTGAAGCGCAAAATATAATAAATCTGGAAGCAGTTGATTTTTATAGTGAAATCCTTCGGGAACCTTTAAGAAACGGATTGTTTGCTATTTTGCGAACAAAAGAGAAAAAAATCGGCGTCCTGAGGACGATGAACAAGCGCAGACAAGACCATTTCGGACATGCTGATTTTGATTCGGATGATCTGGTTGCTTTTGAAGCGCTTTCCGGGCAAATTGCCGTAGCCATTGAGAATGCGAACCTGATCGAAGAACTAAATACATTGCAAAAGACCAGAGCGGAAATAATCGGCGACTATTCGCATACAATGAAAAATCTTTTGCAGCCTCTTGTCTCTCTTTCCGATTTGCTGCGGGATGGGAATAATCAAAACAATGAACTGTGGCAGCTTTTTCGTAACGAGATTTCCCGGATGAAAACCACTGTAAACACAATGCTGCGTCTGGTGCAGGCGGAAACCGGTGCAATAAACCTAAAGCTTGCACGTCTTGACATTTCCGATTTGATTAATGATGTAATAAAGCCCTACGAGATTTTGGCCAGAGACAACAAGATGACCATTCATACAAAGATCATCAACATTGAAGAAAAAGTAAATCTGGACAAACAACTGATTTCTGATGCGATAGCAAATTTAATCGATAATGCTATAAAATATGGCAGCGAAATGAGTCAGATAACGGTTGAGGCATTTATAAAGGGTACGAATTTGCATATTGCAGTATTAAATTATGGGGATGAAATTCGCCCTGAAGATAGAAAGAAAATATTTAAAAAATTCTATTCGGGCAAGGATGTGCTGGCAAATATTAAACAGATTGGTCTCGGTCTTAGTTTTGTCAATGTTGTGTGTCGGGCACATAAAGGCTCGGTGTACGTTGATCCAAATTTCAAAAAAGGCGCACGTATTATTATGAAAATTCCAAGAAAATAGGAGTAAATAAACTGAATAAACAGAAAGGAATTGAATCGTGGCTGCCAGGGATAAAACGTTACTGCTCATTGAAGATTTTATAACAGAACGAGCGCTTTGGAAAATGTTGCTCGAAAAACACGGTTACATTGTGCTTGAAGCACGCGATAGCATCCATGCGTTGAATATCCTGAAGAAAAATAAAGTCGATCTTGTTGTTTTAGACCTAAGTATTCCCCCCGCCGGACGAGA
>JAACEJ010000194.1 GCA_011682565.1 Actinomycetota bacterium
TGTCATTGCGAGCGAAGCGAAGCAATCTGGATGTCGGCTAGAAAGATCGCTTTGTCGTTCCTCTCCTGGCGGTGACATGCTTTTCGACTTTACGAATTACTCATTCATATTTTCCGCACTATTCCTTCATAAATCAAAAATCCTTATTCGCAAAACAATCTCTTAATCATCAAATGGACAGAGGTAGACTGGTATATATTTTGACATTTGGAATTTATTCATCTGACTCTTTTCATGTTTCTTTCGGAAAAAAAGGACGGTTTGATTTTTACATTAAATTTGATGGCTTTATAATCGAGCACAGTCTTTTGCCCCGGTTTGTTTGCCGGTATCATTTCCAGATGTGTGGGAATGGTTCTTCCGCCCATTGTTTTAATCTTGTTGCCGATCATTGATTTTACCAAAGAACCGTCTTCGTCATAAAATTCAGTCTTTAATTCCAGATACCCATTTTTCGAAATCCACATTACGACCTTTCCCCAGACAATACCGGCTTCCGGTTTGGGTACCAGTTTTATTTTGTAGCATTCATAATTATCGATTTTTTCCTCGCCTATTAAGCTTTGTGTGTAATCATCTACGATCGAGGATTCGCGTACCAAATCATCATTGGTGAAATCGGACCCCATCCACGGTTGCAGCATCATGGACGGCGGAATTTTGATAACGCGCTGTACAGCCGGAATCCAGTTCCAGATTTCATTTTTGCGTTTCAGCGTCACAGTCCCCTTGTCCTTTGCCGGGCCGGTGATTAAAATCATTGCATAGTCGGGTTCCAGCATCCACGACTTTGTCGAAATGGATCGTGACCAGCCGGGCCGGATCACTGTCATCGAACCTTCGGAAATGCTGCTTTTGCCGTGCCAGAGATCGTTGGCTTTTTTTACGATATCTTTTGGCGTCTCTGCATAGCTTTGGCTGGCCGACAGCAACAGGCAGATACAAAGTACTGCGGAATATAGTATTCTCATTTTTTCCTCCATTATTGTTAAACTATTGGTTATACTTTACAAATTTGTCATAAATGTTTCATTTTTAATAACGAATAAATTCCATGAATCAGCGCCCCGATCCCAAAAAATACTGCCCCAACAAGCATGGAATGCTTGAGCAAGAACGATACTGCCAGAATGCCGCCAACCATCTGTGTTGCCCCAAAAAGAAGCAAGTCTTTGCGCTCTGCCAAAATGAAAAAGGTCACCATCACAACTCCCATGGTCATCAGCCAGAGTCCGGGGATGTATAGAGCTTGTCTCAGATCAATGAATATAAATGAGAGGATAATGCTCATCGTCATAATCGCGAAGGCAACTGCCCATAGCTTGACAATGAAGGCATTAAACGGTTCTATACCGCGTCGGCGGGCGGCAGCCATCCAGATATAGCTTTCCAGCGCCGAGCCGATAATAAAGATGCAAGCCCATAAAATGATGATGTGGTTAGGCTGACCATGATTTTGCAGCCAATAGGTGGTAAGGTATCCGATGATGATGAGGACTCCCCATTCGATCCATTGCCAGGGCGAAAAAAGAAATCTATGGGATGCCTTTTGCATCATTTCCCGGATGAGTCTGATTTGTTCCAATGCTTCTTCTTGTTTCATTTTATTATCCGTTGACATTTTTAACGATTTGTTCCAATAGTTTGAGGTATTCCTCGAACGCTTTTCGCCCGGTTTTTGTTACCCGAAATGTTGTGCGGGGCTTGCGGTTGACAAATTCTTTTTTCGATTTTACATACCCGTTGTCTTCGAGTATCTTGATGTGGACGCTCAGATTTCCGCGTGTCAGTTCCAGGTCATTAATCAGTTCGGAAAATGAAACGTCTTTCTCCGAGGCAACAAGAATGGACATGACGCCAAGCCGTGCGCGTTCGTGAAAGATTTTATCAAGTTTTTTGGTGATATCTGTAACCATGTATTTAAAGGCTTTATGGTAATGAAATTGTAGCTGATCACAGAGTGTCATTCACAAGGAATCTAAAGTCCACGGTATCCAATTTCTTTCTGCAACAACAAACAGGCCCTGTGATCGGTTATATAGAACTGTAATTGCAGACATGTTTGTAAAACAAACATGTTTAGATAAATATAAGAATATTATTACAAAATACAAGAAAAAAATCCCCGATGCAGTATCTGCATTGACTCATTATTGGCTGCTCGGATTTTCGTAACTTCATTTATGTCCCGGAACGAAGCGCCTTCATGGGCTGCATAGTACATTCCATAAAAAGATTGGCAAGTTCTACTAATATTTGCATTTCGCAAATTATTTAGTGCCTGTCTGGAAAGTCTGCGTTACGCAAAAATACCCGTTTTCGGACAGACACCGTTTAAAAAAATCGTTGTGAACGAACCTTATTTTTATTAGTTTTAAACTTGAGGAAATAATCTTACAATCAGAATTGGGAACAAGATGGAAAACGATGAAAAGAATGCCGGCGTTACGACAAGCAAAATAAAGTTTTGCGATCTTCACTGCGGGTATGCAGCTTTTCCTGATAAAGTGGATGTGGACGGCGCAAAAAGCTGTCGGACTTTTGCCGCATTGTGGTGCAAGCAATTGAATCAGTTGGTTACTAAAAATGCCCCGTGTGCAGTTTTGTATGGAAAGCGGCGGCCAAAGTCAAATATATAAAACTTGACCATGTCATTGCCAGCGAAACGGAGTGGAGTGAAGCAATCTTATGCTTTACAGGCAGTTATGGTGTTGCCATACCGACTCTTCCCAGGCCGAATTGCGAGGGGTGGAGATAAGCATAAGGACTGCGAAAACGGAGCACTCGCGCGTCCATAAGACGGATGAGCATATCCTTTTTAACGCTTTCGAACCGTTTTCGATTTTCAGTTAAAATCGGATCACCGGACGTATTTTTTATTTTTAGCGGGTTAATGGGATGTCCGTTTTCGTAGAATGCATAGTGCAAATGCGGTCCGGTTGCCAGCCCGGTCATACCTACATAGCCGATCACATCACGCTGCTTCACTTTTGCTCCTTTACGTATTCCCTTTGCAAACCTGCTGAGGTGGCCATAAAGCGTCACATAATGCGGGTTTGTGTGGCGAATTTTAATGTGATTGCCAACTCCGCGGTTATAGCCTTTTTCGATGACTGTTCCATCGGCTGCGGCGGAGACAGGCGTTCCTTTGGGTGCAGCATAATCGACAGCGTAGTGAGGACGAACTTTTTTTAGAATGGGGTGGTAACGTGCACCGGTAAAATAGGAACTGATGCGGCGATAATTGAGAGGCGATTTTAGAAAAGTTTTCTGAAAGGATTTCCCGTCCGGATCATAATAGCCGCTGCTTTTTGGTGCATTGTTAAAATAAATGGCAATGAGCGGATGATGGTTCAGATTGTATTGCCCTGCTAAAACTTTTCCATAGCGCACAAATTCACCCAAACTGTCCAGTTTGTTCGGATCAAGTTCATAAATTTTTTCGTAAACAATTCTGAATTCATCGCCCCGGCGCGGATCGATGAAAAAATCCACGTCCCATTGGAAGACGTCGCTGAATGCGACGATTAATTCCGGTGTCTCCCCGAGATTCAGAATTGCATCATAAAGAGTTGTCTCAACAGTGCCGCAGATACTTTTGATTTTCGTAATCAGCGGTATTTTTTTTAAAACAGCCGTAAAGCGTCCTGATGAATCGAAGAGCACTTTAACTGTTTGCTCTTTTTCGGCAAAATATTCAAAGCCTTTTACTGTGCCGATCGAGTCCGAAAGAACGGCGTATTTTTTTCGCGGTTTAATCCGGCGGACATCAAACACTTGCACAAAAGCGCTGATCATTTTAAAAGCCGTTGGTCTGGCTATATGTTCCCGCGAAAAGATTCTTTCCAGTGTGTCGCCGTACCTGACTTGTCCTTCTTTGCGAATATATTGTTTTTGTGCTTTTTTCGCGGGTGGGACGATTTGTGTTGTCGGTGTGTTTTCTTTTCTGCAAAACAGGAAAAGAGGCAATAAAAATAAAATGTAATATCTGCTTTTCATCTGAACCTTTTTTTCTCCAATGATGATCGTGATTGTAAATTAATGAACTGCACGGCAAATATCAACCTCAAAATACTTGGTGTCCTGTATCCCGAAAACCCGGGCGTCGAATTTTTCCGGCTAAAGATATTTATCGTACATTGGTGCTTGCAAAATGAGCAGAAAAATGTATATTGAAACGGTTTTCACACATCAGAGGCAATAAATACTTTCCCAATGAGGCAGTGCAATTAGTAAGAAAAAATTACTTTTAACAGGCGCGAGCGGCTTTTTAGGCGGGCATATTTTCCATCAGGCGCTGGAGCGCTGGCGAGTGCTCGCGACTTTTTATCACCATCCGCCAAAATATAAGGGGCCAAATTGGTGTGAGCTTGACCTGACCGCATTCCAGGCCGTGCAAAAGTGTCTTGATGCATTTCGACCTGATGTTATTATTCACGCTGCGGCCAACAGCGATCTGGATGAATGCGAAAAGAATCCTCAGGCTGCTGAAAAAATAAATGTTGTGGCAACAAAATTTCTTGCACAGACGGCTGAAGCGTTTGGCGTACGATTTATTTTTGTTTCCAGTGATATGGTTTTTGACGGCAAAACCGGATTCTATTCGGAAAATGATCCGGTTTCACCTCTCGCTGTTTACGGAAAAAACAAAATCGATGCTGAGAAAAGTGTTCATCTCTCATGCAAAAACCATGTGATTGCCAGGACAGCTCTCATTTACGGCCGTCCTCTGGGCGGCGGCTCCTCGTTTTCCAACTGGATGGAGATGCGGTTGAGAAAAAATCAAACTGTGCCGCTGTACACCGATCAGTTTCGCACGCCAATTTATGTTGAAAATTTAGCAGAGATGCTTCTCGAACTGGCACAATCGGATTTCGTCGGCACGCTGCACCTGGGCGGCGCCAACCGGATCGATCGTTATAATTTTGGATTGCAACTTTGTTCTCTGGGCGGGTATAATTCCCGGTTGCTTCAAAAAACATCGATGCACGACTTTCAACCGCTTGCTCCAAGACCTGCAGATGTTTCTTTTTCAATTGATAAAGCGAAATCAGTATTGACAACAAAAATGTTGAGCACAGAGGGAGGTCTGTTGCGCATGTTTGAGAACAATTAAGCCTTTTTAAAAGGCCGGGAGTTAACGCCGAGTACCGCTAATGGGGGTTCCGGGTGTATGGAAAAAGTTTGGGATGAAGAAACCCTCATTCCTCCATAACTTCGGCCCCGGCAACGGCGCTGCTGGAAAAGATAATGCTTCCGAGATCTTTTTTATTAAATTGAATGTCCGGCCTGGCCGCGGGCAAATAATCCTGATAATAATCTTTGATAACACCCTGGATGAAGGCATCGACATCGTTTTGGGGAACGAGATTCACCGTGCAGCCGCCAAATCCGGCCCCGGTTAACCGCGCCCCGATCGCGCCATGATCCCTGGCGATTTCCACGAGTTTATCCAGCTCGGGAGTGCTGATTTCATAATTTGAGCGGCAGCTTTCATGGGAAGCGTTCATCAATTTTCCAAATTCTGCAACATCGCCCCTCTGCAGTGCCTGCGCCGCTTGTTCAACGCGATGTGCTTCGCTGAGCACATGTTCATAACGAAGGCCGACTTTAAAGCCATCCGCCGGGGGAACAAAAAGTTTACCGGATTTTAAGCGAAGATATTTTTCATTCAAATTATTTTGTGACAGCGCCAGTTTTTCCCACATTTGTTCAGCGGAAAGAACAGGTGGATTCAGAGCTTCCGTCACTGCTTTTTTATAACTCTCTCCATCAATATCGATTTTACGTTGATCGACATCGACAAGCCGTTGCGTCGCTATCCGATGTCCGGAAAAATTTTCCAGGCTTTTGGCAATGAGTGCTGCGGCGAGGCGGCACTCGACAGGCCTGCGGTTATATTCAAGCATGGCCGCTTCAGTTTTCGGCGCGCGCACAAGAGAATTACAAATGACGATTTCATAATTTTTTGGCAGAGCAAGGGGTACGGCACGCAGAGGGAAAAAGTCTATTTTTACAGCTTTGTCTTTTTCTCCCACCAGAGAGATGGCCTGATCCATGCCGCCGCCTTCTGTTCCGACAAACCGTTCCGCCCGTGCGAGGATTTCTGCCAATTCAATTTTAGCAATTTCCACATTATTTGCACGCAGAAATGTCAGTGCCGATGCCACAACCATGGCCGAGGAGGAAGATAGTCCGCCCGCCGGTGGAATGATGCCGGAGTAAACCGCATTGAAGCCGATTGCGCGCCCATTTTTCTCGCGGACAAGCGGAAGCAAACCGGCTATAGCTGCCTTGACATAGTTCCCCCAGTCACCCCCTGCGTACGGCTGTATGTTTTCATCGATGGAAAAAGACCGCGCAGCAAATTCCTCATCGATATTGGAAATATTGATAACACTTTTTTCGAGAACAGAAGCGCATACGAGAATATCCCGGTTAATTGCCATCGGCATAACCGGGTAACCATTATAATCCGTGTGTTCACCAATGAGATTTGTGCGTCCGGGGGCATGTACCAGAAAAATATTTTTGTTATTAACTGCCCCGGATATTTTTTTCAAAAGAGCATGAATACGCGTTTTTTGTTGTGCTAAACAGGAAGAATTATTTCCATAGAATGACAACATTTTTTCAAACAGATAGCTGTTTTTATTTTCTTCGCTTAACAGGTTTTTTAATTCTTCTGTTTTCATGGTTTCTTTGTCCAATAATGTTAAAGATTTAAAAAAATACGGTGGTTATA
>JAACEJ010000195.1 GCA_011682565.1 Actinomycetota bacterium
ATGTATCGCTCGCGGGATAATTACGGTCCCTGGGAATTATACGATATGGAGAACGATCGTACCGAAACCAAAGATTTGGCGTCAAAGTATCCCGATCTCGTGCAGAAAATGTCCGCAATGTGGTTGCGCTATGCGGAACGAACGAATGTATTCCCCCTTGACGGACGCTCATGGGACGAACGCCTCAAGAATCCTATACAAGATTTAAGGTAGTGTCGAATTATTTATTTATGAAGGAAAGGAACTTAATATGAAAAAAATGATGTATAGCGTAGGTCTGATGATTTTATTAACAGCACCGATTTTCTTTTCTTGTCAAAAACGCACAGAAAATGGGAAAGTCGAAATGAATGTTAAAAAAGAACTGTTCGGAAAAACTTCGGACGGCACAGCAATAGAGTTATTTACTCTTACTAATTACAATGGCATGAAGGCAAGAATCATGACCTATGGTGCAATTTTGGTTTCGTTAGAAGTACCGGATCGTAATGGGAAATTGGCCGACATCACCCTTGGCTATGATGACCTGGCAGGATATCTCAAGAATAATCCGTATTTCGGCGCCACTGTGGGACGATATGCAAACCGAATAGCCAAAGGCCGATTCACTCTCAATGGTGTCAAATATCAATTAGCCCAGAATGACGGAGAAAATCACTTGCATGGTGGCGTAAAAGGCTTTGATAAAGTAGTCTGGAAAGGCGAGCCGGTGAAGGAAGCTAATACTGTTGGCGTGAAATTAACTTATCTCAATAAGGATGGAGAAGAGGGTTATCCGGGCAATCTGTCCTGCACAGTGGTCTATAAACTGACTAACGAAAATGCGCTTATCATCAGCTACGAAGCGACAACGGACAAGGCTACGCCCATTAATCTGACCCATCATAGCTATTTTAATCTTGCCGGGCAGGGCAACGGCGATATTCTCAACCATAAACTAATGATCAACGCCGATAAATATACCCCGGTAGACGCAGGGCTGATACCTACCGGCGAAATACGCAGCGTGAAAAATACACCTATGGATTTCACTACTCCCCAGACAATTGGCTCCAGAATTGCTGAGGTTAAAGGAGGTTATGATCACAATTATATAATTAATAAAAAGGCTGATGAAATGGGCCTTGTCGCTCGCGTATTTGAACCGACCAGCGGCAGAGTGATGGAAATTTACTCCACAGAACCGGGAGTTCAATTCTATTCAGGAAATTTTCTGGATGGTTCAATTACGGGAAAATCCGGCAAAGTTTACCGCAAATATTATGGATTTTGTTTGGAGCCTCAACATTTCCCGGATTCGCCCAATAAACCACAGTTCCCGTCAGTGATTCTTAATCCTGGTGAAAAATTCGAGTCTGAGTCTATTTATAAATTTTATACCAAATAACACGCCACTGTCATTTCGCAGCCGCGATAATGGCAGAGAAATCTTTTAGGAGCTTGACTTTTTAAAAGATGACAGCAAGCTTTTTCCATTTGGCTTATTCTTGCGGTTGTACTTGACAATGAATGAATAAAAATATTCCCCGGGAATTAAAGATAATGACTTGAGAAATTATCTCAAAATGTTATTTTGCTTCTTTTGCGAGTTCAACCGCTTCTCTTGTTAGTTTTTCAATCTCATCGAACCGGCCTGCAGAGATGAGGTGCGATTTGACCATCCAACTGCCGCCGCAGGCCAGTACCGCAGGAAATTGTAAATAGTCCGGCAAATTGTCGGTATTAATTCCTCCTGTCGGGATGAATTTCATCATCCCATAAGGTGCGCTGATAGCTTTGAGCGTTTTCAGTCCGCCAAATGCTTCAGCCGGGAAAAACTTGACAACATCCAAATCAAAATCCAGTGCCATTTCAATGTCGGTCGGATTGCTTATTCCCGGGGTAACAGGAATTTCATTTTTCCTGCAATAATCAACAACTTTGGGACTGAAACCCGGGGAGACAATAAACTGTGCTCCTGCATCCACTGCCGACTTGACCTGTTCAATTGTGAGAACTGTTCCGGCACCCACCAGCATTTCTTCTCGTTTTGCAATGTTCTTTATGGCTTCCACTGCCGCTTCGGTTCGAAAAGTGATTTCAGCGCACGGTAGTCCACCGGCTAAAAGTGCCTTTGCCAGCCTGTTCGCATTTTTCGCATCATGGATAGTAACAACGGGCACAATTAAAAGGTTGTGTATTTTTGACAATATTTTATTCACGACGCGGCTCCCGGTTTATTCAAATATTTTGTCGATTAAAGGTTTAGGATATTATTTATCAATCCCTGTGAAGTTGATTTAAAAATAATAAAAAGCATATTCTTCACAGCTTTGACTTTGTAGAATCGATTCTTGCCATCTTTGAAAATTGCTTTCTTTGCAGAGCCGATAGATTTGTATTTTTTCTCAAAGGCTTTGCGGATGATATTTTCATGTCTTTCAGAATCCCCGTTATGAGCATACTTTACGAGTAACAGTTGTGCTGTGTCGGATTCTCTTTTATAGCTTGCACAGGCAGCCGTCACCGTGTCACCGTCGATATTCAGGATGTTTTTTTGTCCGAGGTAAAGTTTGCTGTTTACTGCCAGCATGCCTTGCAGTGAACTTTCGCTGCGAGGAACCCTGAATTTTTTCGGCAAGAAATGAATGATTTGTGGTGGATTTGCATGTCCGGGAATGTGTGCGGAGATTTTTTTAGCAAAATTTTGCAAAACGTTTTTTGTCTCTTTATCACTAGAATAACCGAGGAGAATGACATAATATCGGTCCTGCCAGAATGTGATTTGATAGTCGAACTCGGTTCCGTCATCTCCAACATGTGCAGCAGGTTTGTGTGCATCGCGATGGATGGAATAAATTCCAAAAGCCGCTTCCGGATCATTCATTTCGTAAATATCCGCGACAATGGATTCTTCTTCATAAGAGTATTCCTGGCTAATGACCTGGCTGAAGCCGTACTCAAGGTAAATGTCCGCGCCGCCGTCAATGTAATTAAATAGTTCTCTGCTTTTATAAATTTCAGGTTTTCCTGATTTTGTCCACGGGGCGATTTGGCTGTCCGCCGGCAACAGCTTTTCCATGGGTTCATCGGATGTCATAAAAGATACAGGATAAAGTGGTGCCGTAAAGACCATCATTAAGGACATGATCAAATAATGAAAAAAACGCATGAATACATTGTGCTCCTGTGTTTAGCCTAAATCTGAATGGTTGCTTTGCCCATCAGTTTTTGCTTAGCAAATTCAAAAACCCGATCCACGGAAATGAGTTCCATACAATTCCCGGACTCGCGGTTTTTAGGTTTTTGTGTTTTGCATTTTGATATTGGCGGCATGATAACCGAGTCCAACTGACCATAAGGCCCCCAGCGCTCGGGGCGGCATGGCACGATCGGGCAATACAGTCCCACTACACTTGTGCCAACCGCAACGGCGAGATGCAAAGGCCCTGTGCTATTTGCAATCACCAGCGTTGCGCGTTTTAATAGCGCGGCGAGTTCTTTTGTTGCGAGTTCGCCATCCATGCGAATGCATTGGTTGTTGGATGCCGTCTGCACCTGTTTAACCACTCCTGCTTCGGAAGAACTGCCCGTAAGGACAACAGGCAGATTGAGATCATTTTGAATCTTTTGTGCAAGCTTGCCAAATTTCTGCAAAGGCCAATCGAGCGCGGAGCCGCCGCTGCCCGGATGAATGACCACGAATGGACTGTTTTCGTCGATTCCATTTTGAGCCAGGATGTTTTCAACGCGTTGAAAGGCTGTTTCCGGGATGTAAAATTTAAAAGCAACTTTTTCGGTTTTTGCACCGATTGTTTTCGCCATTTCAAGATTAAGATCACATTCATGGCGCCCGGTGTTTTTGCGATGGCGGTGAACTTTATTATTAAACAAAAATGAGTACAAGCGATAAGCCGTGCCGATGCGCATGGGAATTTTTGCCAACCTACAGGCCAGAGCCAGACGAAAAATTGGGTGGAGGATGAGTGCAACATCAAATTTTTTGGAATTCAACTTTTTGGCTAACTTGAATAATCCGAATATTCCTTGTCCTTTCTGAGCATCATCATCGATGAGATAATTGTCCAAATCCGGATGGCCGGAAATTAAATCTTTGGTATAATCGCGAATGAGCATGGTTGTTTCGGCGTGGGGGTAACTTTGCTTGATAGCTGTTAAGACCGGAGTAGATAAAATGACATCGCCCATCCGGTCGGTACGAACGATTAAAAAACGATGGTATTTCTCTTGAATCAATGAAATGTGATTCCTTTTTGATGATCAGGCAGATTTGTCTGCTGCGTAATAATCGTCAATGAGCTTGATGATATGTGGCGTAATTCGTTTCACTTCTTCTTCGATCGTGTCCCGGCAGTGGAGATAAGTTTCAAAATCTAATCCAATGGGATCCGGAATGGAATCTTGGCGCGATGGCTTGTTTTTGTTAAATGATCGCAATAAATAAATATCTTTTTTCCTGTCAGGGAAATAATCTCTTAAAATTTTATAATGGTCATAAGCCATTGCGAAAATAATATTCGAGTTGTCTGTAAGATTTTTAGTAACTCCCCGGGAACGATGTTCGATAATGTCTATGCTTCTTTCGTGCATCACTTCGATCGTCTCCAAATTGGCAGGTCGCCCCAAGATGCCCAGTGTACCTGCAGAAACTATGCGGACCTTGTCTTTTAGCCGTCTGGGTATTAAGGCGCGAAAATATCCTTCAGCCATTGGGCTGCGGCAAATATTTCCAGAGCAGACAAAAAGAATTTGGAATAATGGGCGCATTAATAATACTCGGTTTTCAGTACTGTGTTTATTTCTAAAACAGAAATAATGCCTTCTCGCAAGATACGCGGTGGGTTTCTGGTTAAATCGACGACAGTTGAAGGTGCCTTGGAAGGTGTACGGCCGCCGTCTATAATCAAGTCCAGATCATTGCCAAATGTGGTGATGAGTTCATCTGCCGTTGTTGCATCGGGTTCGCCGCTGCGATTTGCGCTGGTGGAGACAATAGGAAAATCGCATGTCTTGAGCAACGATAAACAAATTGCACCATTCGGAATACGCACGGCAATGGTTTTTGATTTTCTAAAAGCAAAAGCTTTCAGGAATTGTGAAGATTTGAAAACCATGGTCAGCGGGCCTGGCCAGAAATTCTCCATCAACCGTTCCGCCGATTCAGGGATGTTTTCAACAAGATCGCTGATTTGTAATAAATCAGCCGCGATAAGAATCATCGCTTTACTGCGATCCCGGTGTTTAAGCTGGAAAATACGGTTGACTGCTTCTGCGTCAAAAGCATTGCAGCCAATGCCATAAACCGTTTCCGTGGGATAGCCAATAACGCCGCCGCCCTGCAATATTCTGGCAGCCTGCCCAATAAGGTCAGCTTCCGGTTCAAGCGGATTAATTTTCAGTATTTTGCACATGTTCATAGATTGGTTTTTTGTTCATTAATTTTTCGCTGCTTAAAACAGTGTTGATCACTCGAAGAAATCGACAACACCGGCATATATTTGCTCCGGTGAAATATTTTTCATACACACATGGGTGCCGATCGGACAATGATCTCCGCCATGCATTCCGCAGGGTCTGCATGAAAGTCGCGTTTCAATGATCTTGTCTTTGGACCCGGTCGGATAAAATCCGAACGCCGGTATCGTCGGGCCAAAGATCGCAATAACGGGCGTACCAACTGCAGTGGCGAGGTGCAGTGGTGCACTATCATTGGAGACTAAAACCCGACACCTTTTCAAAAGTTCCGCGGACTGGAGCAGGGAAAGCCGGCCTGCTGCATTGAAAATAACGTTCTCATTTCCGGTAGCAATTTCCCGGCCAAGTGCACAATCTGCATCACCGCCGATAAGCACGACGCGGATTCTGTTTTTAATCAGAATTTGCGCCAACTTTTTATAATATGACAGCGGCCATCGTTTCGTTGCCCAAATTGAACCCGGAGCCAGTGCAACGAACGAACCCGCCGATTTTAAATTGGCCTTTACCAATAGGCGATCAACGACCGTTTTATCCTCTTCACTGGGGAAAACTTGCGGCTGCTTATGGATCGATTGAATTCCCAGCGCACGAGCAAGAGAAAGATTGCGTTCGATCTCATGAATGCTACTGTCATATTTCACTTTTTTGTTATACAAAAAAGCACCCGCGCTCGTATCGAATCCGACACGTATTTTTGCTCCGGTCGCGCGGGCCAGCATTGCGCTGCGGAATGAGCGGTGAGGAGATATAACGAGATCGAATTTTTCTTTTTTTATCTTTTGACCGATTTTTAATAAACCGGCAAATCCTGAATCCTTTCCGCGCTTGTCAAAAACAATTATTTTTTGCAAGTACGGATTGTTCTGTAGTACCTGGACTGTTTCAGGTTTTACAAGTGCATGAATCTCAACATTTTTCAGTCCTTCCTGCATGGCGCGAATGAGCGGCGTGGCCAGTATAATGTCTCCAAAGAACGCGGTATGAATAATAAGGATTTTCATACATTATTTCCACTGCCATTTTTTTCCTTGATTATCAATGAGTTTGGAGATAAATTGCCGGGAAAATTTCCAAAAACTATCCGGCGAGAGCATGATCGCTGTGGGTTCGAGTATGGCAACCATATCCAGCATAAAGAAAACGCCGTCCGGTTTATATTTTTTTGCCAGTTCAGATATCGTCCAGAATTGTAATCCCCAATTAAATTCGTTTTGCTTTATGGTCGAATGAGTTAATTGAATACCGGGATATCCCATGAGAGG
>JAACEJ010000196.1 GCA_011682565.1 Actinomycetota bacterium
CCCCCCAGTATGCTCGTTGCGAATGAAATGCGCGCGGCAGTTGGAGACGCGTTTTCGCCACTTTTTGCAAAGGCGCCAAATTCCCGTTCTGCGGAAAAATACGGTTAACAGCAGACAACACGGTTTCGGCACGAACAGTCGTCCCTCCTGTTGCATCATAAATAATCCTGTCTTGATTTTTGTCCTTAAATTCATTGCTGCACATTTCCCAGGCATTTTGGGAAGCAACAAGTAAACTATTTGTATTCAGCGGTGCGCTCTGGTGCATCCACGTCATTGTGAAAAGAGCGACGACCGGTGTACTGGTGGTTGTGGCAAGCCACATGGGACCCGAATCGATTCCCACGAAAAGGGTGCAGCGATCGATCAAAGCCGCCGAAAGCCTTAACGTGACATTATCCACTTCCGCTGTACTGAAAATCCCGTCCCCGCGGAATTGCGGCCCGGTTTCCCGATCCAAATCAGTGTGCGTTTCAAATGCAATAAACCTGGTATTGACATTTTTTTTCATCATCTCGACAAATCTCTGAGCCTGTTCAACATCCCAGAATTTGTTTACATTCGCTCCGCGGCGGTGGATGGCAACGACAAAATCATTTTCTTTAATTCCCCACCGGCGGAAAATCGCCTCAGCGCGCTTGCGATCGGCATTGGAAACATAAAGCTCGGTGTCATAACTCTCCGGCTCGACATCGAGTTCATAGGCAATCCGATCGATACGATGGCGCTCCAGGGAACAGGCGCGCATGGTAATGGAAATAATCTCATCATACCCCTCACGCCTGGCAACAGTCTTTGCTTCTTCTATCACAGCAGTAACGCCGGTTTCATAGTTCGGATAATCGTCCCACGCGTCACTGCATGTGTACAGTTCGTCGATGTACGGATTGCCCTTCATGAGTCCGTCTTTATGAATTCTTTTTAGATACATAAAGCCGATAAAATCATGGGGATGCTTTTGCCGAAATGCGCGCAGCGCCGGAGTTGCCATCACATTATCACCGATCCCGTGCCAAAAAACAAGCAATCGTTTTTTGGGCCTCTCCTGACGGGAGCGCTGCACTGCATCACCGCGCCTTAAAAACCTTGTCTTTTCCGGGAGGCTATCGGGAAAAACATGTTCCAACAAGACATGCATCCGATGATGAAAAGTATGTTCTTCGTGCACTTGCAGATAACCTTCATAAGCAATATTTTCGCGTTCTTGTTCATGTTCCAGATAATAGGAAATCAGGTCTTCAATGTTTTCTTCATTAAAATAAACAAGATGCCTGTGGTTCTCAAATAAACGATCGGCTTCCGGAATCTCGTTTGTCAAAAGGAAAGACCCGCAGCTCAACACCTCGAAAACTCTTTGCTGAATTCCTGTGGGACCAATTCCCAGGTTAAGCACAATCCCGGACTGATTGAAGATTCTCACCATGTCGTCCATAAAAGCACGTTCGATGTGTATATTAAATTTTTTCTGTAATCTCTCAAGGAAAGGTTTGCGGTTGGGGTGAATATTGCCGACAAAGGAAACATCATATTTTTTTGGCACATCCATTTTCCGATGGACAGCAGGGCTGGCCGCAAGGGGAAGCCAACGCACATCTTTTATGCCGAATTTCTTGTATTCATCCAGAGCCGACTTGTCGAAAGAATAGACCGTATCAAAAGCGCTGCCGTTAAAAGCCAAATCCCGGGGAGCATGCGCGGTAGTAAAAACATCATCCTGGTACCACAAAAGCGTGCGGCCGGGATATTTTCTAACGAGGTCAGGTGAAATGCCGGACCCTTTACAAACGAGCATGAAATGCGCCGGCCGGGAAAAAAGGGCAGGGAAATTCTCCCGTTCAAGTCGATAGTCGGTTTCAATAACCTGAATTCCCATTTCCTTCAAAGCACGGGAAATTTCATTTTCCATACCCCAGGGATAATTTGCTTTTCCGGCACCGACAAGATGAACCGTAAGCGGCTCTTCTATACCGTCTTTTGTAACAAACAGACGGCGATCTTTTTCTATAATTCGGCAATCCGCATAGTTTTTCCCAACCAGCAAAAGCTTTTCATTCCCTCGTGTTTTGATCCTGATACGCGTTGATTTAAACTCGTCTTTTTCGAAAAGAAATGGCAAAACACGATCCATCGTTAACTCGTTCATGCAGCGCCAGTCGTTGCACGCCTCCCAGCGCCCGGTGTACTGACAGGGGCTGCAATCCAAATCCAGGCTAACGACTTTCACTTTTTCGCCAAGAGGAATGTTTTTGGACATTTTGGTCGGGCCGAACAGAACCAGCGTCGGGGTGCCCAGTGCCGCCGAGACATGAGCCGGTCCGCTGTCATTGGTAACCACAACATCACATTTTTGAATTAAAGAAGCCGTTTCCTGCAGGCTGAGTGCCCCCATGAAACTCTGCACCTGGCGCGGCCAGGCTTCGGGATGAAACTTTTCCGCCTCGGATTTTCCGCCAATCAAAACAACCGCATGACCATTTTCAATCAACTTTTCTGCCAACTGTGGATAGTACGGCCAGCGTTTTCTTTCCCAACCTTTTACATCCAATGCCGTATCCGCAATGCCGATGACGCGGCCTTTTTGCGGTAAATCAAAGGTTGTTTCAGCAGACATACAAAACGGCGCAGGGACCGGGCCTTGATAGCCAATGTGCCGCGCCATTTGCAAATGCAGATCGCTTTCGTGCACATCGAAATTTGCAACAGGAGCGGAATAGATTTCCTGCGATAAAGTTTTCAGATGTTCTCCCCAATGCACTTTAATATTTTGTGACCAGATCGAAAACATCATCAAATCAAAGTTACTTTGCGGCAGCGTGGTGAATACCTCATCCACAACCTGCCAGCCGTGGATGACCTGCACTGCGGGTTCGGTTCCCAATACTGCCAGATGCACTTTGGGCAGATGGTTGCGAATGGCGCGCAGCGCGGGCGTCATCATCACCATGTTGCCGATGCCCTGCTCCATAATGATCAAAATGCTTTCCGGTGGTTTTTGCCGCACCGGTTCTGTGTCTCTGCGCAAGAGCCTCGCCAGTTCTCCTTGTGCGGGTTTAAAATGTTTACATTTTTCCAGCGCAGCAATCGCTTCCTCTTTTTGTCCCTGTTTCAACAAAACTTTTCCCATGCCATAAAGCGCTTCCTGATAATTCCCGTCCAACTGTAACGCTTGGGTAAAATGCTCTTTGGCTTCATCCAGTCGATCGAGTTTGAAACAAAGGACGCCGAGATTATTATATATCGAAGCATCATTTCCCTCCAAAGCGGCCGCTTTTTCGAACATCCGAATCGCTTCATCCAGCTTTCCCAGCACAGAACAAATTACCGCTTTTCCATAAAGGGCAGGTGTACCTTGCGGATTTACTTCGAGAGCTTGTTCATACCTGGAGAGAGAAGAAATGAATTGATTTCGTTCTCTCAGGGATTTTGCTTCTTTTACGAGTTTTTGAAAAGACGACAAATCCTTTAATTCTTTTTTCAAAACACCCTCAATTTTATTCACATCATCATTGCAAAAAAAACCTAGTCCAAACTCAGGCTGACTTTATCATAACTGCGCACATCGGATTGATTCATCAGCTTTTTTATTTCATCCTGGTTTTCATCAATTTCCAGGGAAAGCTGCCAAACTTCCTTTGCCCTGCTCAATTGTTTCGACTTGTTGTACGCATCTGCCAGCATATTTAAAGTTGGTACCAACTCACCATGGTGATCAATATCTCCATTTTCAAGTTCAATCTGATCCCTAAAGTCATCCAGCCATTGCTGCAGAATAATAGCAGTCTGGTCATAGCAATGTTTTTTATAATAGAGTTCACCAAGGTTCAGCTTTGGTGTCAGGTTCGTCTCATCCAGCTTTGCAGCTTGGGCGAAAAAAGGTTCGGCCTGTTTTGTCAGCCCCAGAGCCTGGCAGCACTCACCCAGTTCGTTGTATGCAAAAGTGTTCGTTTCATCATACATAACCACTTTGTGAAAATGCGCCAGTGCATGCTCGTAATTCCCCATCTCCTTTTGAATTGCTCCGAGGGAAAAATGAATTTCAGTTTCATTAGGGTTTGAGATGAGAGCCAGCTTAAGAACTTCCCGGGCATTGTCGGGAGCATTTTTCATTAAATAGATTTTCGCCAAATTTAACGCGGCGTGAATGGAATCCGGACAAAGCTGCAACGCGGCGTCGAAAAAAGCGAGAGCGTCGTCGTATTTTTCCAGGGCCAAACAGCAATCACCCATTCCTTCATAAACTTCGCCGTCGTCCCCTCTCTCCACGAGACTTTCTTTGTAAAATGCGAGCGCACTGTCATAATCGCCTTTTCTTTGATAAATCCAGCCCAGATTATAAAATCCTTCACTCAACTTTGGATCCGCTTTCACGGCTCTGACAAAGTATTTTTCAGCTTGCACAAAATCATTTTTTCTGCTATAGGCGACACCAATTTGGCAACAGGCTTTTGCAACCGGTTCCGTTCCCGCATCGACTTGGTTTTTCAATATCGCCAAGGCTTCATCCTCCCTGCCGGACATAATCAATTCATCGACCTGCTGCAGCGGATCATTCCCATCTATAGCATTCTTTTGGGCTTTTGAATTTTTTCCATTACTTCCCACGTTACTGCTCATCAAATCGCTCCTCTTTATTGTCGTTTTGAGTAAAAGGTGGGTTTTCCGCAAATCCGCTCACATTTTTTGCGAGTTTACCGGCTAAAAATTTAATATCGGTGTTAAGCCCCTGGCGAGCGGCCTGGCGGTTTTGTTCCTGAACTTTTTCGTAAATTTCTCCCCTGTAAATGGTCACAGACTTTGGAGCCTCGATTCCGACTCGAACGCTGCGTCCATCAATCTCAACAATCGAAATACGTATGTCCTTGCCAATCGCAATCGTCTCCCCCGCTTTTCTTGTCAATACGAGCATATTTGCCTTCCCTGGCATTTTTTGTTAATCGTGACGGCGTCCTGCCTTAATTGGATGTTTTACGAGATATCGACTCTCCATTAATATAATTTGTTTTCCCAAATTTCTTGTTTTATTAATAACAATCGGACCCCTCAGATTAACGGAGACCTGGTCGACGGACTGACCCACAGTAACTACAGCCAGAAAACGGGCATCATCATTATTTTCGATGCCAATGCTTTGTAACTCGTTACCTGACGGTCCGGGACGATAATCTTCCATAATCAGAAAGGGATCAATAACCGGAAGCAGCAGACTCGGCTCATCGAGGCACAGTAGCCAGTGAAACGGTTCAAAACCATCCTTTGTTTTTATGATAAATCTTCTCCGGTTCTCAAAACCGATGAGGCCCTCAGGGAAAAGGACGACTTCATCCTCCTGATAGCTAATCTCACCAAGCACGGGAGAGAAAACCATTTTTTCAGTTTCAACTTCTACTGAAATCATTTAAGATTCGACTCCGAAATTTGATTTTCTGGCATTGAATTAAACACTATGGCACCTGATAACTTGTTTTACTTTGCTTCCTGAATGTACATGTTATTTAATCCCATCCCTTATTACGAATTGTCATCATATCTGGACGCCGAGCGTTCTCCGTGCATCCACATGCAAAAGCGTGGGAACAAGGGAATGACAATAAATTAGCTCTGGAAATAAGATCAGAAGCCTTCAATATTCCATTATTGTGATATTGACTGATAATATCTTATTAGACTTTTTATTCTATTACCATATTAACTTCTCACGCCAAGGATCAGTGTTCTTTTTGTAATCCCAAGGCCCATCATATAATTCATTGTGTTTTTCTAAATGGACATGGAGTTTATCCTCATTATGATACTTTTTCCCGATATCATCAATCACCTTTCGTAGACCCTCAGAACTAAAACCTTTGCCCAACATACCGCAAAAAACAATGCTTGGATTATCTTCAGAAAATTTGTTTTTTAGAAAAATGAGCTTTTTGATATCTATATCTATTTGCTCAATAGTAGGCCAATTTTTTATTTCTAAAAATATTTCAATTTTCTGATTTTTAAAACCTTCATCACCGCGCAAGAAAATCATATCAGGTTTGGGTCTAACATTACCTGAATCATCAAGTTTTGTAGGATAACTTAGAAATACACGCCATGTATAATCCATGTCAATCGTTTCCCTAATATATCGATACATGCTTGCCCTTATGTCCTCTTCGTTATGAGTATATTTATATGCGTAGTCAATTCTCATTGTTTTTAAAAAAGATTCCTTTAAAATCCCCAGTACAACTTCGCGAGAAAAGCTTATTCCCTTTTTGATCATAATTTATCTCCTTATGTTGAATAAGTGGTAATTCTTCATTTATTTTTTCTTCAGCATAAGCACTGAACATCCGAAATTCTTAAATCTTACTCTCATAAACTTAATTGATGATCTTTGCCGACAAAAACTTTTGCAAATACTCAATTTTCTAAAGTAATCATCTGCGTTTTCGATCAGTTTAATTGGATTACTATCCTTAAACTAACAATTTGTAGAATTACTCTATTGAAACAATTGTACTGTCCCGCCAAACATTTCCAAATTTATCAGATAACTCAAGATAGAACAAAGCATCGTAAGGAGTTTTAAGAGATTTTGGTATGCTTATTCTAAAATCATAAGGATAATTTGTAGTAACAGTATCTCCGGCATTAATATCTCCAAAATTTCCGCTTTTACCCCAGATTCCAACATTATCATCATCTTCGAACAATTTTCCGTTTACTTCCGTCACATTGCTATTACTAATA
>JAACEJ010000197.1 GCA_011682565.1 Actinomycetota bacterium
ACAGGCATTCATTCTACTCCTCGTACTTTTGGGTATTAATGTTATTGTCTCTATTCCGCTCATTATTCTCTTTTATGCACTGACGAATTCAATGAGCTACAATCCGCTGATGATGTTATCCGCTTATGGGCTGACTTTTATTCTCATCATTTTATTCGGCTGGTGGCAAAAATCCCGTTTTCTGCAAAAAAAGTATATTTTCCCTTTCACTAAAATCTCGTTTATTATTTACCCGGTGGCTTTTATTCTCACAATCTGTGTTCTGTTTTTCATCGATCCCCTTCTCAATTTAATTCCCATGCCGGATTTTTTGTACAGAATGTTTGTGCAAATGTTTGCGGATAAAAGCTGGTCGACTTTTGTTCTTATGTCCATTGCCGCCCCGATCGGAGAGGAGATGATTTTCAGAGGAATCATTCTCGACGGTTTTTTGAAAATCTACTCTCCTAAAAAAGCAATTTTATGGTCCAGTGTTATATTTGGCATTGCACATTTTAACCCGTGGCAGTTCATTGGTGCATTGATTCTCGGTGCAGTTATCGGCTGGCTTTATTGGAAAACGAACTCTCTCCTGCCGGGAATTTTCGTTCATTTTGTAGCAAACACAACAAGCTTTGTCACATCCTTTTTCATCGATGCTTCCCAGGCAAAAGATTTGACCACCCGGCAATTAATTGGCAATAATCCTTTATATTTTTCGCTTCTCGCGGCCAGCATAATCGTTTCAATTTTTCTGTTGCAATATCTCAATAAAAGAATAAAATCCGAACAGTCAATAAATTCTGTGTAAAGGAAAAATAGTATTCGTATTATCTCGATGAGAAAGGCAACAAAAAGTGAACAAAAAATCTACGAGTATTTCGTAAAAAGTCGAAGAGCATGTCATCGCGAGGAGCGGAGCGACAAAGCGATCTTTATAAAACAGCACGTTTGTCGACATCCAGATTGCTTCGTCGTTCGTTCCTCATTCCTCGCAATGACAAAGATCTATTACATTTTAACCCTCAACAAGTATATCTACTCCCTTCTTGCGCAGGTTTAATGATGACAGACGAGATTGAATAACTGCAATTTTTCTCTGCGAACTTGGCGTTAAATTCTCTTCCATTTAGGGATGCTGAATATAAACGACGAAAATGCAACACATACGTTATTCCTCCCCTTTCCAATGAATATCCGCAAAATCCATAAACCGTTCCCAATCATACAGTGTCACATCGTGTTCGCCTGCGCGAAGATGAAAACCGATCGTGCTCATAATCGGACGATATAATTGCATCGTCGCATCCTCCGGCATACCGGGCATACCAAGCAGCCGGTAAACGGGAGCAGCATTTTTTGCTGCCAGGAACATCCCTTTGGGATCGGCCCAACGGTCATCCTGTGCCGTGGCAATATAAACCGGTCGCGGCGCAATCAAGGCGATGAGTTCGTGCTGGTCCACCGGTAGGGCATCTTCATTGTTGTTATATTTTTTAAAATTTGCGCAAAACCAGTGAGGGAAATTTTTATTAATACGTTCAACCGTTTCTCCATAGCGCCGCCGAAATAAAGCCGCGCCACCGCAGCCGGAATCATTGGAAATGACCAGAGCAAAACGTTGATCCTGCGCACCGGCCCACAATGCTGTTTTCCCTAAACGAGAATGCCCCATAACTGCAACGTGATTTTGATCGATATCGGCATCGGTTTCAAAATAATCCATGGCACGGCTGAGTCCCCACGCCCAGGCGCTGATGGAAGCCCATTCATCCGCGGCCGGCTTTTTCTGTCCCTTTTTGTAGAACAAAGGATGCACACCGTTCTGAAAGCCGTCGTCAAAATCAGGGTCGATATCGCCGTAATAAGCGGTTGCCAGGGCATAGCCCCGTTTCAGGATTTTTTTGACCGGCCAGCGCTGCGCCCTCACCCCGCGGGTTGCCTCTGTGGCTTTATGATCGGTTATGCCAAGGGACTTGTTATTCTGCACCCAGGATTTTGTGATGAGGATACCCGGGTCTTTATCAATTGTCTGATTGCCGTAAAAATTCAATCCGACAAAAGTCGGCACCGGCTTTTTTCGATCGTTGGGGATGTAAATGAGAATGTCCATCTTCGGCCCGTTCTCCCTGCCGGTAAAGAGAACCGAAACCTGTTTGCGTGTGGCCAGGCCGTCCAGGGCCTTTTCGTCAACCGAAAGCACTTTAAATTTGATTCCCTCTAGTTTTCCGGGCACTTTGCCGTAAACCTGCTCCTCAAATAATTCAAGAATTTCCGGACGACGTTTTTTCCACCAGGTTTTAGCGTTTTCCACTTTTTTTCCGTTCGTCAGTACAAGAGGATCAGGCAAAGTATATTGGGGCACTTTGGCTTCGTCATAGTTAATCCCCTGTGGTTGTGCAACCAGTTCCACAGCAAAAAGAATCAGAAAAATAAAAATGATTTTGCAAGGCTGTAATGTTTTCATCATCGTGTCTCCTTTTTTCCTTGTTAAAGTAAACTGTATTAATTTACAGAAGTCCATAAAAGATGCAAGATATTTCTTTTCATACGACCTCGGTTACGAGCGAAAAATATTTTCAGGCACAAAACCGCCAGGACGAGTCATTCTTAGCTTAAATCTCAAATTGTTGTTTTAACCACCTGCATATTTCAGTAATTTCCGCTTGACATTCATTCCCTCTCTTCCTATTTTGATCAAATCTTTTAAAGAGCAATTTATGAGTGAATTTCCAAAGGTACCAAAAATATCCATCATCCTGCCTGTTTACAATCGCAGGCATTTGATTTTGCGCGCAATTAAATCCGTGGAAGCGCAGTCTTTTCAGGACTGGGAACTGCTGATTGTCGATGACGGCAGCACGGACGGGCTGGAAGAATTGCTGCTGCCGCAAATCCATGAAAAACCAAAATGGCGCTACATGAAACATGCTCGCAAAAGATTGGCCGCTTCGCGCAATATCGGCATTCACGCAGCAATGGGACAGTTTATTACATTCATTGATTCCGATGATGAATACAGACCAAACCATCTTGAATTAAGAATTCGTTATTTTGCAGACCACCCCGACGTTGATATTATTCACGGAGGCGTGGAACTGGTGGAGCCTGAGAAGACGCATTATGTCCGCGATGCTTTTGACCCAAAGAAGAAAATTCATATTTCAGAATGCTGTGTTGGGGCAACATTTTTTGGCAAGCGGCTGGCTTTTCTTCAAAGCGGCGGTTTTAAAAATCTTGCTTATTCGGCTGAATCGGAATTTTTACCGCGAATTTCAAAACAGGTTACTGTCCGCAAAGTAAAGTTTAAAACCTATATTTACCATACAGGGCTGGCAGATAGTATTTGTACTCTGAGGCAAAACGCTGATCGATGAAAAAATACAATTCCAAATTATTCAAGAATAATGTCCTTCGCAAATCCTGGGTTGAAGTAGATTTGGATGCCATATCGCACAATGTTTCCATGATCAGAGCTTACCTGGGGAAAACTATTTATTTGGCCGTCGTTAAAGCGGATGCTTATGGCTTGGGTGTCCTGCCGATTGCCAAAACAATTTTGCAAAATGGTGCCGACAAACTGGGACTTGTTACGCTCGAAGAATGCATTGAACTGCGACGAGCGGGCATCACCGCGCCGCTTTTAAATATGGGGCCTGTCTGGCAGGAGCAGGCCGATATTGTACTAAAGTATGACATCGAACAACTGGTGTATCAGTTGCCTGTGATCGAGGCCATTTCCAAAGCAGCAACAAAAGCGGGCAAAACGGCAAAAATCCATTTCAAAGTTGATACAGGTATGAGCCGCTATGGTGTTCATTTTAGTCAGGCCGGAACTGCCATCGCCAAAGCGGCATATCTTCCCAACATTGCAATCCTCGGCGTGATGACACATTTTCCCATGTCCGATGAATTGGATAAAAGTTTTGCACTCTTGCAGATCGAGCGTTTCAAGGCCCTGCGCCGCCGGGTTGAAGATATGGATATTCACATTCCGCTCTGGCATACGGCGAACAGCGGTGCAGTGCTGGACCTACCCCAGGCGCATTTTAACATGGTGCGCGTAGGATTAATGAATTTTGGCTACTTTCCATCGAAACAGGTCAAAAGGCCGTTCCAACTTGAACCGGCCATGAGCGTGAAATCAAAAATCGTGGAAATCAGGAAAATTCATCGTGGAGACACTGTCGGCTATGGCCGGCGTTTTATGGCGGAAAAAGATGAGCAAATTGGTGTGCTGCCCCTGGGCTATGCCGACGGCTACGATCGCAAAATTCGTTCCGGCGGACAAGTGCTGATCCACGGGAAAAGAGTCCCTATTGTCAGCGGTTTGTGCATGGATGCTTTTTTCGTCAGGCTCACGGATTTCCCCGACGTCCGAATTGGCGACACAGCTACGTTAATGGGAATCGACGACGAAGAGGAAATCTCACCCCACGACATCGCCGGCATTATCGGATCCGTTTCTTATGAGGTTATCTCCCGTTTTGGCAAAAGGCTGCCGAGGGTATATCTGCAAAAAGGTCGGATCGTAGAAATTCACAATTATCAGCTAAGGAATTGACCATGAAAAATAATGTAAAACATATTGGTGTTCTCACAGGCGGCGGCGATTGCCCGGGATTAAATGCGGTCATTCGCGCAGCAACAAAAGCGCTGATTCTCGAACATCATGCGCAGGTGTTTGGCTTTGAAGACGGGTTTCAGGGACTCATCGAGCACAGATTTCGGGAACTCAAATACGATGATGTTTCCGGGATTCTCCAGATTGGCGGAACCATTCTCGGAACGTCCAATAAAGCCAATCCGTTTGAAAACCCCGTTATGAAAAACGGCAAATTAGTGAAAAAAGACGTTTCCAATGACGTTATAAAATATCTGCAAGACCTCGATATCGGCGCACTGTTATGCATCGGCGGAGACGGTACCATGACGATCGCCAACCAACTGGCGCAAAAAGGCGTGCAGATTATCGGCGTTCCCAAAACCATCGACAACGATCTCTATGGCACGGACGTGACTTTTGGGTACGATTCGGCATTATCGGTTGCGGCGGAAGCCCTCGACCGCATTCATACAACGGCCCAGTCGCATCATCGCGTCATGCTGGTGGAGATTATGGGCAGGACTGCCGGCTGGCTCACACTGGGCGCAGGATTAGCGTCGGGTGCCGATATTATTCTCATTCCGGAAATCGATTATGAACTGGATGTGATTTGCGACAAGGTTATTGAAAGAAGTAAAAAGGGACGCCGCTTCAGCATTGTCGCCGTTGCCGAAGGAGCAAAGCCAAAGGGCGGCAAACAGGTCATCAACCGGATTGTTAAAGACAGTCCCGAGCAAATTCGCCTGGGCGGCATTTCCATTCAACTGGGACATCAGATTGAGGATGAGACCGGCCTGGAAACAAGATCAACAGTTCTTGGGCATATTCAACGCGGCGGCTCACCCACGCCTTTCGACCGCATTTTGGCGACGCGCTACGGTGTTGCGGCGGCACGACTGGTTGTTGACGGGAATATGAACAGGATGGTCGCTCTTCGTGGAAACGACATTGTTTCCGTGCCTTTGGCGGAAATCGGTGGACGGACACGAAGAGTCACTCCTGATGATCCCTTGCTTAAAGTGGCAGAAGCCGTTGGAACGAACATGGGTGTGAAGGGACGGGTTGCAGATAACGGATAGCGGATTGCTGATGGTGGCAATCAGTAAATTCTGACGGACTTTTAATCTGTTGTCTTCCAAATTAATGAACTGCTCGTAAAAAGCCCCAAAATGTCATTGCGAGCGAAGCGAAGCAATCTGGATGTCGGCTAAGATGCAGTTTTTTAAAGATCGCTTCCCCGATAATTCGGGGTAAACTCTCGCTCCGCTCCTCGCGATGACATGCTTTTCTACTTTTTACTAATTACTCATTAATAAGGAACGCCAATTTTTAGTCTTTATACGCTTCCAGTATTTTGTCAATGATATTTGTGGTGGACATACCTTCTACGCCGGGCAGGAGCGCAATCTCGCCGCCGTAAGCTTCCACAACATGGCGTTCATCCTGGTTTATCG
Source organism: Actinomycetota bacterium (assembly GCA_011682565.1). GTDB lineage: Bacteria > Zhuqueibacterota > Zhuqueibacteria > Residuimicrobiales > Krinioviventaceae > Hydrothermomicrobium. The sequence continues at coordinate 6,040 of JAACEJ010000197.1, forward strand.
TGTCAACGGTGTAATCGCCTCCTTTGGCGTAAATATCGGGATGAAGTTTTTCGATCAAGCGGATGGGTGATTCATCATCAAAAATCACGACATAATCGACACAGGTCAATGACGTCAACAATTTTGCACGCTGGGTTTCTTCAACAATGGGACGCAACGGCCCCTTGTATTTGCGCACCGAAGCATCGCTGTTTAATCCCACGACCAGGATGTCTCCCAATGCTTTCGCTTTTTCCAGATAAAGGATGTGTCCGACGTGCATAATATCATAGCAGCCGTTCGTCCAAACCACCCGTTTTTTATCGGCCCTGGCTTTATCGACAACGAGTTTCAGACGATCGAGGGTGAGCAGCTTCTCCGCTGTGATCTCGGCATTCAATCGTTGTTCAAAGCGCACCAACTCTTGCCGGGAAATTTCTGCCAGCCCCGGTTTTGATACGGCCAGACCGGCGCAAATATTTGCAAACCGGCCGGTGTCTGTTGAAGTCAGACCACCGAGTTTCCCGGCCACAACTGCAGCGAGCACGGCCTCCCCGGCGCCGTTGACATCAAAGACCTCCCGTGCTTTTGTTGGAAGATGGCATGCCTGTTTGCCGCTTTCAGCGACGGTGATCCCTTCTGCGCCCCGTGTAAGAAAAACCGTTCCGCATTTTAATTCCGACTGAAGCCTTTCGCCAAGT